>JAEDDW010000097.1 GCA_016293645.1 Treponema sp.
GATGACTTTATTATCGGTGACGTGTTCGCTTTGCGTGAGAATGAAGACACTTATAATGTGGGGTGGCATTTCAACAAACGTTTTGAAGGCAAAGGATTCGCTTGTGAAGCGGCAGCCGGATTGTTGGATTATCTTTTCCGAGAGGCGGGCGCACGGCGTATCTATGGATTTGTGGAAGATGACAATATCCGCTCCAAACGCTTATGCGAACGTCTTGGTATGCGCCGCGAAGGATGTTTCAAAGAGTTTGTGACATTCGTAAACAATCCTGACGGCTCCCCAAAATATGAAGATACCTGTGTTTATGCCATTCTCGAAAAAGAGTGGAATACCATCCGTCAGTGGTGACACACCAAACCTATTATGAATTAATACAAAACAAGAAGAAAATATGAACAAGCAATTCATTATCACGAATTTCGCCGCATTTGCTCTCATGCTGTTCCTGCCGACCGGATGCAGGCAGGCGGACGGCAAGCAGGATGCGGTGCAGAGTTATCGGGTCATAAAGGTCGCGGCAAGTCCGGTGGAAATCTCCGAGTCCTATTCCGCCGCCATACGCGGACGGCAGGATGTGGACATCCTGCCGCAAATATCCGGGCGCATTATCCGTCTGAAAGTGAAAGAGGGTGAACGGGTGAAGACCGGTCAAGTATTGGCTGTAATTGACCAAGTGCCCTATCGGGCGGCATTACGCACGGCGCAGGCCAATGTCAGCGCGGCACAGGCAAAAGTGGAAACGGCAAGAATCGAGCTGCGGGGCAAGCAGGCATTGTTTGACGAGAAGGTCATATCCGACTACGAGCTTTCTCTCGCCCGGAACCAACTGGCAGTGGCGTGTGCTGAACTCGAACAGGCAAAGGCACAAGAATCGGATGCACGCAACAATCTCTCCTATACGGAAATCAAAAGCCCGAGCAACGGAGTAGTAGGCACATTGCCCTATCGCATCGGTGCGCTTGTCGGTCCCAATATGGCACAGCCTTTCACGGTCGTGTCCGACAATGCGGAGATGTATGCCTATTTCTCCATTTCGGAGAATATGCTACGGCGATATTTGGCTCGCTATGGCTCGATTGACAGCATGATAGCCGGGATGCCGGAAGTGGGCCTGCAACTCAACGACGGCAGCCTGTACAAGGCGAAAGGACGTATTGAAACCGTAAGCGGCGTGGTGGATCCTGTTACCGGAACGGTACAAATCAAAGCCCTGTTCCCCAATCCCGACCGCGAACTGTTGAGTGGCAGCATCGGCAATGTCATCCTTCAAAACCCGAAAACGGAGGCCGTAACCATTCCCATGACCGCCACCGTGGAACTGCAGGACAAGATTATCGCTTACCGTCTGAAAAACGGACAGGCGGAAGCCGCCTATCTCACGGTGGACCGCCTGAACGACGGCAACCGGTTTATCGTAAAAGAAGGTCTTTCGGTCGGTGACACCATTGTCGCCGAAGGCGTGGGACTGGTGAGAGAAGGCATGAGCATAACCCCTAAAAACGAAACGAAATGAACCTGCGATTTTTTATAGACCGCCCGGTGTTTTCGGGCGTTATCTCGGTGGTGATTGTACTGTTGGGCATGATTTCCATGTTTTCCTTGCCGGTGGAACAATACCCCGACATCGCACCTCCGACCATCAACGTATCCGCAACTTATCCTGGAGCAAACGCTGAAACTGTGCAGAAGGCAGTGATAACCCCTCTGGAAGAAGCCATCAACGGCGTGGAAGACATGACCTATATGACTTCCACGGCATCGAATACGGGCGATGCTTCCATCGACATCTATTTCAAGCAGGGAACCAACGCGGACATGGCGGCGGTAAACGTGCAGAACCGCGTGAACGGCGCGCTGAGCCAGCTTCCGGCGGAAGCCACCAAGACCGGTGTCACCACTGAAAAGCAGCAGAATGCCGAACTGATGACTTTCGCGCTCTATTCGCCCGATGACCGCTTCGACCAGACCTTCCTGAACAATTACGTGAAAATCAATGTCGAGCCGAGGCTGAAACGTATCAGCGGCGTGGGAAAGGCACAGATGTTCGGTTCCAACTACAGCATGCGACTTTGGCTGCGTCCCGACAAGATGGCGCAATACGGGCTTATCCCCGATGACATATCCACCGTACTCGCACGACAGAACATCGAGGCCGCCACCGGCTCCTTCGGTGCCAATCATCCTACCGCCAATGAATACACGATGAAATACCGCGGACGCTTGTCCGGCGCGGAAGAGTTCGGTGAGTTGGTCATCAAGTCACTGCCGGGCGGCAATGTGCTTCGGCTGAAGGAGGTTGCCGATGTGGAACTGGGCGATGAATACTACAAATATTCCTCCGAAGTGAACGGGCATCCGGCAGCCATGATGCTCATCAACCAGAAAGCCGGGTCCAATGCTTCAAGCACCATCAAGGAGATTCACGAAGTGCTTGACGACCTCAGCCGGGACTTGCCCGAAGGGACGGAATTCGTGGTGCTTACCGATACCAACAAGTTCCTGTATGCTTCCATCAATTCTGTTATCCGGACACTTATTGAAGCGATACTTCTGGTTATCGTGGTGGTATATGTATTTTTGCAAGATATTAAGTCCACGCTTATTCCTACGATATCCATTTTCGTCTCCATTATCGGTACGTTCGCCGTGATGTCCATGATCGGCTTCTCCGTCAACCTGCTCACCCTGTTCGCGCTTGTGCTTGCCATCGGAACTGTGGTCGATGATGCCATTGTGGTGGTGGAAGCGGTGCAGGCGAAGTTCGACGAGGGCTATCAGTCTGCGGTTCTCGCGGCTGATGATGCCATGAAAGGCGTTTCGTCGGCTATCCTGACCTCTACCATCATCTTTATGGCAGTGTTTTTCCCCGTTGCCATGATGGGCGGGACTTCGGGAGCGTTCTACACGCAGTTCGGTATCACGATGGCTGTTGCCGTGGGAATCTCGGCAGTCAATGCCTTCACACTCTCACCGGCACTTTGCGCGCTGCTGCTGAAACCCTATATCGATGAGCAGGGCAACACCAAGAACAATTTTGCAGCCCGTTTCCGTAAAGCGTTCAATGCCGTCTTCGACCGTCTGAGCCGACGCTATGTACGTGGAGTGATGTTCATTATCCATCGCCGATGGCTGTTGTGGAGCATCATAGGCATTTCTTTCGGGTTGCTGGTGCTGCTGGTCAATGTCACAAAGACGGGACTTATTCCCGAAGAGGACACCGGGACGGTCATGGTGAGCATGAACACGAAGCCCGGCACATCCATGGCTCAGACAAGTAAGGTGATGGAGCGTATCAACAGCCGTCTCGACAGCATCGGCGAGATTGAATACAGCGGTGCGGTCGCCGGTTTCTCTTTCAGCGGTTCCGGTCCCTCGCAGGCGATGTATTTCGTGACACTCAAAGACTGGGAGCAGCGTAAGGGAGAGGGGCAGTCGGTCAATGATGTCATCGGAAAGATTTATGCCGCCACTTCGGATATTCCCGATGCCACGGTGTTCGCCATGTCGCCTCCGATGATTGCCGGGTACGGCATGGGAAACGGTTTCGAGCTTTATTTGCAGGACAAGGCGGGCGGAAACATCGCCGCCTTCAAGGAAGAGGCAGACAAGTTTGTCGAAGCCTTGTCGCAGCGACCCGAAATCGGCGAAGTCTATTCCTCCTTTGCCACGGATTATCCGCAATACTGGGTGGATATCGATGCCGCCAAATGCGAACAGTCGGGTGTGTCGCCCGCAGATGTGCTTTCCACATTGTCGGGCTATTATACCGGACAATATGTTTCCGACTTCAACCGGTTCTCCAAGCTCTACCATGTGACCATGCAGGCTCCGGCGGAATATCGTGTGAATGCGGAATCCCTGCACCACATGTATGTGCGTGCCACCGATGGCGGCATGTCGCCTTTGAGCCGGTTCGTGCGCCTGACCAAGACCAACGGCCCGTCAGACCTCACCCGTTTCAACCTGTTCAACGCCATCTCGATTAGCGGGTCTCCGGCTCAGGGCTACAGTTCGGGGCAGGTGCTCGAAGCCATCGGCGAGACGGCACGTGAAGTGCTTCCGTCAAATTACACATACGAGTTTGGCGGCATTTCGCGTGAGGAAAGCAAGACGACCAACAATGCCACGCTTATATTCCTGCTCTGCATGGTTCTGGTCTATCTGATTCTGTGCGCCTTGTATGAGAGCGTGTTCATACCCTTCGCGGTTCTGTTGTCGGTGCCTTGCGGACTGATGGGCAGTTTCCTGTTTGCGTGGCTCTTCGGTCTGGAGAACAACATCTACATGCAGACCGGACTTATCATGATTATAGGCCTGCTTGCCAAGACAGCGATCCTGCTTACCGAATACGCCGGTAAACGGCGGTCGGAAGGCATGACGCTGGCACAGGCGGCATACAGTGCGGCAAAAGTCCGCCTGCGCCCCATATTGATGACTGTGTTGTCCATGGTGTTCGGTCTTGTCCCGCTGATGATGGCGCACGGAGTGGGTGCCAACGGCAGCCGTTCGCTTGCCACAGGTGTAATCGGTGGAATGATTGTAGGTACTTTGGCTCTGTTGTTCCTTGTGCCGTCATTGTTTATTGTATTCCAATATATCCAAGAACGTGTTAAGCATAATTAAATGAAGAAGACAGTAATATATATCATATTGTCGGGATGGATGCTTGCCGGCTGTGGCACATACAGCCGGTATCATCGCCCTGACCTCTCAACGGAGAATCTGTATCGGGACATGCCGGCGGACATTGATACAATGACCATCGCGTCCCTGTCGTGGCGGGAAATGTTTACCGACCCGAAACTCCAGTCCTTGATTGAAACCGGACTTGAACGGAACGCAGACCTCAATGTGGCACGGTTACGCGTGGAAGCGGCAGAAGCCGTCCTGATGACTGCCAGACTATCATATCTTCCATCACTGGGACTGACTGCCGAAGGTAATGCCAATAAACATGACGGAGCAACGGCAAAGACATATAATGTGGGAGCGTCGGCAAGCTGGGAACTGGACATCTTCGGCAAACTTACGGCGGCAAAGCGTGGCGCAGCCGCCGCATTACAAGGAAGCCGTGCCTACCGGCAGGCCGTACAGACACAGCTTGTCGCCACTATTGCAGACAGTTACTACACCCTTGCCATGCTTGACGCACAAATGACAATAAGTAACCGGACTTTGGAGAACTGGCGGACTACCGTACGCACTCTTGAAGCGTTGAAAAAAGTGGGGAAATCAAACGAGGCTGGCGTATTGCAGGCAAAGGCGAACGTGATGCGACTCGAAGCATCCCTGTTATCCATACGCAAGAGTATTTCCGAAACAGAAAACGCCCTGTCTGCGATACTTGCCATGCCGTCACACTCGATTGGACGAAGTGATCTGGCCGAGGCTGCTTTCCCCGATACTGTCTCGATCGGAGTCCCTTTGCAACTGCTTTCCAACCGTCCCGACGTGCGTCAGGCTGAAATGGAACTGGCGCAAGCATTCTACGCCACCAATGCGGCCCGTGCCGCCTTCTATCCCAATATTACCCTCTCGGGAATTCTTGGATGGACTAATAACGGCGGTGGCGTAATCGTAAATCCCGGACAATGGTTACTTAATGCCATCGGTTCCCTGACACAGCCGTTATTCAACCGGGGCGTAAACATCGCCAACTTGAAGATAGCCAAAAGCCGTCAGGAAGAAGCCAAACTGTTGTTCCGGCAATCATTACTGAACGCAGGAAAGGAAGTGAACGATGCTCTGACCGCATGGCAGACGGCAAAATCGCAAATTGAAATCAATGCTCGGCAGGTTGAAACATTATGCGACGCTGTGCGAAAGACAGAATCGCTGATGCGTCATTCCAATACCACCTATCTGGAAGTGCTGACCGCCAAACAGTCTCTTCTCGAAGCGGAAGTGCAACAGTTACAAACTCGTTTTGAACGCATACAAAGTATAATTAAACTTTACCATGCGTTGGGAGGAGGAATGTAACTTTACAAGAATTATAACCTAATACTGAACCATGTTGTGTAATTTTTATATTTCAGTCGTCATAAACTTATAAATAAGTAATTTAGTATGCAAAAACAAATTAAAAAGTCTTCTCTTTTTTTGAAGAGAAGCAACACCTGACCCACTTCGCTACCGAACAGGATGTAGCAGAAGAATTGTTTGAGTTACTCTTAGAAGCGAGAGAACTCTATCTTCAGGATGTGATTTTGAA
>JAEDDW010000098.1 GCA_016293645.1 Treponema sp.
AGGAAGAAAAACTTGGCATAATAGGCTTCAGTTTCCATGGACTACCTATAGATCATATTTTCTGATAATATGTCCTCGAGGTTGCGCCATGGTATTATTTTTGAATTGCCTTCTTTTAATTGTTGGATTCATCATGCTGGTCAAAGGAGCCGACTGGTTTGTTGATTCCGCCGCAGGAATCGCACAGAAGCTTCATGTTCCGGAACTGGTGATAGGGCTTACTCTCATTGGCTTTGGAACATCCGCACCTGAACTTTCAGTATCACTTACTTCCGCATTGAAGACCGAAAGCATCGGAATCGCTATCGGCAACGTCGTCGGCAGCAACATAATAAACATAGTTCTGATCCTTGGCCTTACATCACTGCTCTGTAAAATCCCATGCCAGAAAAATTCCAGGATTCTTGACCTTCCCTACATGGTTGGTTCTACGGTTCTTTTCATCGTGCTCGGTCATGTCGGCAATGAATTCAGCAGGACAGACGGAATCATAATGATCACACTTCTTGCTCTTTACATCGCCATCCTTGTGGTTCTTTCCATCAGGCAAAGGACAAATCTTTTCGCGGAAGAAGAAGATGATGATGATGATCTGAAAGGTTTTGCCAGATGGTATAAGAAAATGAGCGACAAGATATGGTTTCTCATCGTGATGCTTGCAACAGGACTTGTTCTCATAATCTACGGAAGTGACTTTGTAGTCCGTTCTGCAACCTTCATAGCAGAATCAGTCGGTGTAAGTGAAAGAATAATCGGCCTTACAATGATAGCATTCGGTACATCCCTGCCGGAACTGGTAACTTCTGTGACTGCCGCCAGAAAGGGCAAGACGGACATTGCCATCGGCAACATAATAGGCAGCAACATATTCAACATCCTTTGCGTTGCAGGAGTGTCGGCGGCTTTTGTTCCGCTTTCATTCAACGGCTTCCTTTCAGCTTCAATCATAGCATTGGGAGCCGCTGTCCTTCTCTCTCTTTTGTGCTATTTGCCGGGACATACAATCAGAAGATGGGGCGGAATCCTTATGCTTTCAGGATTTGTTTTTTACATGGCAAAACTTGCTTATGCCATCTGATTTCTGACGTCCATTACCACAGAGAAATATTATGATCAAGGAAATTTCAATCCAGATTTCACCGGAACAGGAAAACGACAGTGCAACCATCAAGGCAAAAATTTTTTCAGAATTAAGAAAAAATTCAATACCGTTTAAGCCAGATGAAACCGAATTTATATTCATAAAAAAATCCATTGACGCACGGCACAAGAACATAAAACTTTTCATGCGCTACAAGATTTATATCGGTGAAAAGCCAGGTGAAGAATTTTCAAAGATGCCGGAATGGAAGAAAGCCGACGGAACAAAATCCGTGATCATCGTAGGTTCAGGTCCTGCAGGCCTTTTCGGCGCCTTGAAGCTTCTGGAATACGGAATCAAACCTGTGATCATAGAGCGAGGCAGTGACACAAGCAAAAGAAAACGGGACATTGCGGCAATCAGCACAAAGGGTGTTGTGGGTTCAGATTCAAACTATTGCTTTGGCGAAGGTGGCGCCGGAACTTTCTCAGACGGAAAGCTCTACACAAGAAGCAACAAGCGAGGTGACATTTCAAGTATCCTGAAAATTTTTGCCCACTATGGCGCGGACAAAAAAATCCTTACTGACGCCCATCCCCATATCGGAACGGACAGACTTCCTGCAATCATCAATTCCATGAGGGAATTCATCATCTCCATGGGCGGTGAATTCCACTTTGACACAAAATGTACAGGACTTATAGAAGATGACGGCAAAGTCTGTGGAATCAAAACAGCACTCACTACCGACGGAACTGTACGGGAATTCCGCGGCGATGCAGTTCTTCTTGCCACAGGACACAGCGCCGACGACATCTACGAAATGATCGCAAAAATTTCCCCACAATCCCTTGAGGCAAAAACCTTTGCTGTGGGAGTCCGCGTCGAGCATCCACGCACGTTAATAGATGCGATCCGTTTTCACGGCAAACCGGAGACTTCATTGGGAGCGGCTGAATACAGATTTACGACACAACAGAAAGAACGCGGAGTCTACAGCTTCTGCATGTGCCCGGGTGGATTCGTTGTTCCATCCCAGACAGGACCTGAGCAGATTGTAGTCAACGGAATGTCCGCAAGCGGAAGAAACAGCCGCTGGAGCAATGCAGCCGTAGTAGTTGAAACAAGACCGGAAGATATTCCGGGAGAATACGTCAAGCGCGCAAAGGAAAGTGGATGCGAAGCCCTTGCAGGTCTTTTGTGGCGTTCACACCTTGAAAACCTTACATACAAAAACGGCAGCGGTCAAAAGGCTCCAGCCCAGAGAATCCGCGACTTCGTTGATGGAATGGAAAGCAAGGATCTGCCTGAGACAAGCTATACTCCAGGAATTATTTCAAGCAGGCTTGACCAGTGGATTCCAAAACAGATTTCAGAACGCCTTGCCATGTGCTTCAAATACATAAACCGGGACACCATGAAAGGCTACCTATGTGATGACGGACTTCTCATCGCCATGGAAACAAGGACATCAACACCGGTCCGCATCGTCAGAAACAGGGAAACCTTTGAATGCCAGAACCTTGAAAACCTTTACCCTTGCGGAGAAGGTTCAGGATATTCAGGCGGAATCGTAAGCAGCGCCATGGACGGCGAAAATGCCTGCATAAAGATCGCTGAAAAGCTTGGATGCTGATGACGGAAAATGTAATCCTTGCCGGGGCCACAAGCGTTCCAGGCCACAATCAAATCCTTGAAGCCTTTTCATCCATAGGCATGAGAGCCAATTTCATAGAGGCCCCCTTTGTAAAAAAATACACAAGCCTAGCCGCCGGCACTCCAGTAACCTATACAGCCACGGCCCCGGCAGACTGCCTTGTCATTCCCCTGTCGGAATACTGGATCAGCCAGTGCATGAAAGAACGCCGAAAAAACATCAGCGACCGTGCGCTAAAGGCAAGCCGCTCCAAAAAGCTTTTGTATGAATTGCTTGCCGCTCACGGCGTGGCAACCCCCAAAATCTTTGACAGCCTTGCTGAGGCAAGAAGTTTTATAGCTGTCGGTCCAGAAAACAAAGTAATAGTAAAACCGGAAGGACTTTTCAGCGGATATGCAGTTAAAGTTGTAGACAAAAACAACGCGGACAAACTTGATGAATATTTCATCAAGGCAAAGGACGTCCACAACAACGCAATAAAACTTTTTGGAATTCAAAACAAAGAAGCTCTGGTCACCCAAGTCGTCCCTGGCACGGAATACAGCGCGGACCTTTTCATTTGCAGGGGCAGACTGTCCCTCGTGCGCCTCAGCAAAAAAGTTGTGATGGAAATTCACGGCACGCCCTGCACGGTGATCTGCCAGCTGGTTCCATGCAGTGATGATTTTTTGAAGCAGATGGACAAGTGGTGCCGTGTGCTTTTTGACGACGGTGATGTTTCTTTTGCGCAGTTTGATTTCATTGACCGTGGCGATGGTGTTCTTGTTCCCATAGATTTTGCGTGCCGTGTAGGCGGCGGCATGACTGAACTTTTTGGTGAATGTGAGACAAACGTGTATGCCGGCGCCGTTGTGGGCAAGCAATATGAGGTGCGGGCAAGCAAGGGGTATCTTACCCAGTTGAACTATCTTCCGACAAAAAGCGGAATAATTGAAAGAGACGACTACGACCTTGCAGAAGGAAAGCAGTTCATCTACAAGCACAAGGGAGACTTCGTCCCTGAATGTCCATCAAGCGTCGCAAGCAGGATTGCCGTCGTAATAAAAAAAGCTCCTCTTGCAACCGTGGCGGATGCAGAGAAGCTTCTCATAGGTGAAGAAAGGATAAAATTCTGGAAAAAGAAATGACACATCCTCGTCATTACGAGCTTGGCTGCTTCAGCAGATAGGCGAAGTAATCCACATGGCAGTTAAGCAAAGACATCCGTGGATTGCCGCGTCGCTATGCTCCTCGCAATGACTGATGTAATGATAATTCATTTCAAAATGTTTTCAAAACTTTCCTTTTTGCAGAGGGCAGTAACATAAGGACGGCCAAGGAGAACATTTGTCACACCGTAGCTCCGGGCTTTTTCAAAATCAGCTTTTGTACGGATTCCGCCGTCGACCCAGATTTCACCACAATTGTTTCTTATTTCATCCGCATGAGCGGCAAGAAATTCTGCAACGCTTCCCGTTCTTGTCGGAACACGGCCTCCATGATTTGAAATGAATGCAACATCAGGTTTAAGTTCGCGGACAAGCTCAAGATCTTCATCAGTAAAAATCCCCTTGATTACAAAAGTTATGTTTTTAGCAGCCAGGAACTTCTGGACCTCACGAAGGTTTTCCACGGATTTTTTTTCAAGGTGGGCCGCATTTCTCATGGTAAGGATATTGTAGGCATCAATATCGATTCCGCAGGTTTCGGCTATCTCTTCCGCCCATTCCATGCGCTCAAGAATTTTTTTATTTTCGTATGGCTTTATGAAAACCGCAGCTTTCTTTTCGACAGATTTTACGGCCTCAATTCCCCAAAGCAGTTTGCAATCCGGAGTCCCGTCTCCTATGGAAATGGCAGTTCCACTTTCCGCACAGGATTTCATCATGTCAAAGTAATATTGCCTTTCACCATCATAGCCCATGTTCTGTTCAGCTCCAGTCATGGGTGCAAGTCTTAAGATGGTTTTGCTGTCAGCAAATGGGCCCGATGGAATTTTTTTCCATCCATCGCAATTGAGAATGAAATTTTTATTGCCATCTTCTCCGCCCATACCAGGCAGCTGGTTGATGCATCCACGGCCAAGGCACACGGAACAAAAGCGGCATTTGAATTCTGACATGATATGTTTCCTCTCTATTATCAGTACTTACAGATCTGCATCGCAAATTTCAGGCGGCAAATGATTTCATTCTTCAGCTTAAGGTTCCGATGACAGTCTCATCACTTGAAGAACTTGATGACCAGGATTTTCTGTTTCCACCGTCATCATCGTCGTCATAGCTTACCTGGGTCTTTGCAACTTTTTTCTGAGCCCCCCGTTTTTTGGGAAGTACCAGGAATCCAAAAATGCTTCCACAGATTCCGCCTATGACTTCAATGAGTACGCCGACAATCTGCTGCAATCCGTTTCCTCCAGCACTGCCTTTTGCATTTCTGTAGATTTCAAATGAAAGGAAAAGCACAAACACAAGAAGACATGAAACCGGTATCCTTTTTTTTGTGAGCTCAGTCAGGGAAACAAGAACAGCCATCATGAAAACCACACAGCCAGCTCCTGCAACCGGAACCGTTGAAATGCATGCAGTAAGCACACCGGTAACAAGCACTGTTATGAACATCATCAAGGCAAGCATAACACTTCCGTAACGTTCCTCAAGAATCTGTCCAAGCAGCAGGATCATTACTAGATTCGAAAAAAACATTTCCCATCCTGAATTTCCAAAAACGAAAAGAAAGAGTCCTGCGAAATCTGAAGGCGATTTGAAATTGAACGGAACTGCGGACATCTTGGATCCGTGACACAAAAACACAGTGGAACACAATTTTCCCTTGAATGCAAATACATCAAGAAGAAATACAATGGAAGCGGCAATCACAAACGTAACTGTCACTGGAAAATCATAGGTCAATTTAGGTGAGCTTTTCTTTGCCATACTTATTTATCGGCTAAAAAACCTATCTACAAGAATTTAATTGAACAACTTATAATAGAGGTTTATAATTAATACTGTAGAAACTTAAATAGGACTAAAGAAATTGACCTCCGAAGCTGTTCTTGAGAAGATTTTGACTTCTCTTGGTGCCTACTACAACATCAACCACTGCAATGATGCAGAATTCCTCTATGCCCGCTGCGACTATTTTGAACACGCGGAAAATTTTGTCGTTTCAAGAAAAGCAAATCTATGGTCAGCCGATTCGGAAGAGTTCATGTACATTTTCAAAGTTTCATTTCTCACAAAGGAGATTTTTGAATCTTCAATACACTACGTAAAATCCGATTGGGAAAAACACGCCCACATTGGTCCTGGCCACATGTACACCTACATCACACCCATTTTCATCTGTGACAAGGCGGAACCCATGGCAGCAAAGTTGCTTCGCAAATTCCGCAGATACAAAAGTTACAGATTCAGTTTCTGGGGATGGTCGGAATTTCATACTGCACTAATTGAATGCGGAGA
>JAEDDW010000099.1 GCA_016293645.1 Treponema sp.
GCTCACCGATCCTATCCACACCGAAGGATCCCTGAGTCTGTCGAAGGGTCCTCCATCAATTTTTCAAAAACAGGACGGTTCGACTGACGCTCACCGATCCTAACCTACGTAATTTTCTGTCATTTTATCTTCCGCTATATTCTTCATTGCATAACTGTAGATTGTTTTTGCCACATCAAAAATCGGCCTCTTCATGTTAAGGCCCATGGTAACGGCAAAGTCAACGGAAGCCTTTGTAGCTTTTGGATTCCACAAAGATGCATATGCAAGATCAACGTAGACTGCCTGTTCCGACGAAGCGATTGCCTTGATGTGGTTGTTCATTTCGTCTACCAAAGGCTTTTTCCCTGAATTGCAGATTGAAACCAGAGCAAGACGGCAGTTTTTATTCACCATCTTTATGGATGAAATAAGTCCAAGATATAAACTGTCGAATTCAGAGGGATTGTTTTTGAACAGATCAAAGTCCTCGGCCCCAAGATGAAGTATGATTCCGTCTGAACCAAGTTCCTTTACGTTTTTTACAAAGTAATCATTCGCACTTCTAAGGGAAAGTCCATTTGCACTTTTGTTGAACATCTCAAAATCAAATTCAAAATCATTTTCAAGCTGTTTGACTGGAATGGCCATATCAAAACTTCCACCAAGCAAAGCGATGTTGTAATGCTTCTCAGGTTTCATGAAAGCATTGCGTGGAATATAATCGTAGTCCTCAACGCTGGTAAATGTAAAGTTTTCCTTCTGAGGCATGAACTTCTTGAAATTCAGCTGTTCACCGGAAGCTTCTTCTCTCTTTCTATCGAGAGCCTTGTTTCTGAAATAAACCGCAACGTTGGCAAGGACAATCACAAGATTCATGAAATAAACCGCAAGAACATAGTTGAACTGATGGGAAATCATTTTTGCGACAATGCCGGCAATATAACCAGTTATGATAAGACAGATGAAAGCAAGGCTTGAGCTTTTTGCAGTTCCGGCTCTGTAAGCCTTGACGACATTGATTGGCCATGAAAAACCAAAACAAACAAGCATTGCTGCTTCAAAAAGATGTGCTAAATTCATAATATACCTCGATCAAGTTTTTTTTCTTCTTTGCCAGAAGTTGATTGAATCATACCCGTGATAAAGAAACTTTCAATTTTTTGTAAGTATAAAAAAATGAAATATTTTTCGGATTATTTTTTTTACTTTCAAAAGTATTTAATTATCTTATTTTATGATAGACTACCGGAGTATGAAAAAAGCAAGAGCGTCAAAAAACACAAAAGACAACCTCAACAATCTCAGAAAGGTGATAATCAGAACTCAGATCACGCTCATAATCACCATCACCATCCTGCTGAGTTTTGGCGGCCTTTTCATAAACATCAGGGCAAACGAAAAATCCTTCAACCAGAATCTGCAGAACACAACAGCTCTTGTTTCAAGGCTTTACAATTTTACAAAAGATCTAAGCCAGCCGGAACTATGTGCTTACCTTGACGGAGTCGCAAAAGACCTTGCAGGCGTTGACATTTTTTCCGTCGTAGACAAAAACAACATGCGCATCTACCACACAAGACATGAGCTTATAAACACGGAATACGACGGAAGCCATCCAGATTTTTCAAAAATGCCGTCAGATTATTTCATTGAAAATTCAAACGGTCCTTCAGGCCCACAGCGAAGAACATACTCTGCCGTTTATGATGTAGAAGGAAAATATGAAGGTTTCATCATGACCATACAGCTGAAAACCACAATACACACAGTAACCAGCCATACGGTACTTCTTTTTCTCCTGGTGACCTTCGGAGCCATATTAATTGAAATTTCAATATGCGCACGACTTTCAAAAAAAATAAAGAAACAGTTTCTTGACTTTACGGAAGACTTTGAGGGCACAAAGTTTCTTGTTGATTCCATGAGGGCAAACAACCACGATTTTACAAACAAGCTTCATGTAATACTTGGTCTCATCCAGATAGGTCAATATGAACAGGCGCAGAAATACATCCAGAACATTTCAATAATTCAAAAAGAAACAGTCACTTTCATAATGCACAACATACAGAACCCTTCCCTTGCGGCCTTGCTGATCGGAAAAATCGCAAGGGCAAGTGAGTGCAACGTAAAATTCACACTTCATGAAAACACACATTTCAACCAGGACGACATAGACATTCCGTCAGAAGCGCTCGTTACAATCACAGGAAACCTCATCGACAACGCCTTGGATTCGATGAACACTTCAAACAATACGACAAAAGAACTTTCCATAGGCATTTACACCAGCAGTGGCAAAATGCTTTTAACTGTCCAGGATTCAGGAACAGGAATTGCCGAAGGTTTCATAGACAGAATTTTTGACAATGGATTTTCCACAAAAGGGAGCGGAAGAGGAGTCGGGCTTTTCCACACAAAGCAGCTCATTGAAAGTCTCGGCGGTGAGATTTTCGTTGAATCACAGGTTGGGAAAGGTTCGTGCTTTACAGTAGAATTGAACAAATAAAGTTTAGATAAACATCTGGAGTAACAGAAAATGACTTACAAGGTTTTGATTGTGGAAGATGACCCCATGGTCGCAATGATCAATGAACAGTATGTAAAGCAGAATAAAAATTTCACTGTAAGTTCCATATGCAGAAATGGAGACGAAGCACTTTCATTTCTTGATGATAACGCAGTTGATCTTATCGTTCTGGATGTCTTCATGCCGGTCATGGATGGAGTCGAAACTTTAAAGACCATACGTGAAAGAAAAGTTTCCTCAGAAGTAATCATGGTCACTGCAGCAAACGATACTCAGACACTTGAACGCACGATGCATCTAGGTGTCCTGGATTATCTGATAAAACCTTTCACTATGGAACGGTTTTCCATTGCCCTTGAAAAATTCATGTCCCAGAACAAGACTCTGAAAGAAAACACGATTCTCGACCAAAAGAGCATAGACCTTCTCATGTCAAGCAAGCAGGAATCAAAACAATTCTTAAGGGAAGCAGAATATCCAAAAGGAATAAACAGAAAAACATTGTCTACCATCATGAATTTCTTTGATGAAAATACAGGGTGGCAGACCGTAGACATGATAGCAGACAAGCTGAAAATCTCCATCGTTACTATCCGCCACTACATGAATTATCTTGTAGAAAAAAGAATTGTAATGGAAGACATAAACTATGAGACAGGCGGAAGACCTTCAATGCTATATAGAAAGGCTGATGCTTAGCAAAAAACTGCAGGGATACTTCGACAAGCTCAGCAACCCTACATGCTTTACAAAAAGACATTTACCGGTTTAATTTGTAAAGATTTATTTAGTTTTCTTCTCCGACAAAATCCATTACTTCTTCCGCTGTCTTTTCATCACCAAGACAACGTGCGGCAGTGTTTATCTTTGCACGGATCATGAGATTCTGGGCAGTCTTTTCGTCTACACCTCGACTCTGCATGTAGAAAAGGATTTCCTTTCCAAGGCGTCCAATGGAAGCACCGTGACGACCTTCAACAGCTTCTTCGTCGCATAGGATTACAGGAAGGCTTTTGTTGACCACCTTAGGATCAAGAAGAAGGACATTTTCCTGCTCATCACCCTTGCTTTCGGCACAACCGTTCTTAAAGTCGATTGTTCCACGCCAGGTCTTCTTTCCAGTTCCGTCTACGACACCATCTACAGCCATGGTGCTTTCAGTTTCACGTCCCGTATGCAATGAAACATAGTTTACATCAAGGCTTTCCTTGTCATTGACAAGATAGGCATTGTGTCCATTGAAGTGAGACTTATATCCTTCAAGGGCATTGTAGTTTCCCCAAATATTGTCTTTTCCGCCAAGAATGATTTCTGTAGTTTCAACAGTTGCATTGTCGCCGGCTTTACTTCCAAATGAAACAAAAGTCTTTGCAGATTTTCCGCAAAGGTTAACAAGGCCAACACGAACAAGAGCATTGTCTTTTGCAATGACACGGATTCTAGCCCCTATGGTTCCGTCAAAACCTTCTGCCGACTTAAAGGCAAAAATGAAATTGCTTTCGCTGCCCTCACCTGCGGCAATCTGAATTTCATCAACACAGCTGTCATTCTCTGCGGAATACACAACGCGCACTGTGTCCGTTTTTTTACCTGCGTCAACTGAAAATTTTCTCGCTTTAAATTTCAGGCCGTCAAAGGCGGAATCAAATTCAGCGCCCATGCCTGTAGCAATCGATGCAAAAGAACCATCAGCGCCACAAGCGGCAACTCCGTCAACCAGGGAAACAGAAGGTTCCGCCTGAATTCCTTCAACGCTTTCAAGAGAAGCATTGTTTATCTTTAAGAAGTTCCATGTCAAAGATGGAAAATTATTTACTTTCATTTAAAACTCCTGACTGTAGGCAGGCTTCGACGATGCTCAGCCGGCCTGCATGAAGGATCCCTGAGCTTAAAACCGCATGTTTTCTGTCGAAGGGTCCTTACGTACATGAAAAGAACTTATGTATTTCCTTTCATTTCCAGCTGAATCAAATTGTTCATCTCAACGGCATATTCCAGAGGAAGTTCTTTGCTTACAGGATTTGCAAAACCGCTAACGATCATTGCACGGGCATCCTCTTCGCTGATACCGCGGCTCATCAAATAGAAGATGGCCTTGTTTGAAATGCGTCCGATTTTAGCTTCGTGTCCAACATCGCAGTCGTCCGTCATGATGTTCATTGCAGGAACAGTGTCACTGCGGCTTTCGTTATCCAGCATCAAGCTTGAACAGTCAACGCTGGCCTTGGCATGCTTTGCGCTTTCATTTACAACGATGGCACTTCTGTAGGTACATGCACCGCCACTTTTTGAAATTGACTTTGTATTTATGACAGTGCTTGTATTCTTTCCGATGTGGACCATTTTTGCACCCGTATCAAGGTTCTGCCCAGCACCTGCAAAAGTGATTCCGGTGAATTCACAGGTTGCATTGTCGCCCTTGAGGATTGTCATCGGATAAAGATATGAAATGTGGCTTCCAAAAGAACCGCTGACCCATTCCATGCGGCCGTTTTCTTCAACGATGGCTCGCTTGGTGTTAAGGTTGTACATGTTCTTTGACCAGTTTTCGATTGTTGAATATCTCAAGCGTGCGTTCTTCTTTACATAAAGTTCAACACAGCCTGCGTGAAGATTTGCAACATTGTATTTAGGGGCAGAACAGCCTTCGATAAAGTGGAGGTCTGCACCTTCGTCTACGATGATGAGGGTATGTTCAAACTGACCTGCCCCCGCAGCATTAAGGCGGAAGTATGACTGAAGGGGAATCTTTACCTTTACGTTCTTTGGAACATAAACAAAAGAACCGCCCGACCAGACTGCACCGTGAAGGGCTGCAAATTTGTGGTCCGTAGGAGGAACCAGGTGCATGAAATATTCCTTAACCATTGGTCCCCATTCAGGACTCTTGAGGGCACTTTCAAAGTCCGTATAGATTACACCCTGGGCTGCAACGTCTTCCTGAACATTGTGGTAAACAACTTCACTGTCGTACTGTGCACCGACACCTGCAAGGCTCTTGCGTTCAGCTTCAGGGATACCAAGCTTTTCAAAAGTATTCTTGATGTCATCAGGAACATCTTCCCAGCTTGTAGCCATGTCTGTCTTGGCTTTAACATAAGTAACGATTTTCTGTATGTCCAGGTCACGGATGTCCGGCCCCCATTCAGGTTCGTTGATGCTGTTGAAAAGATGGAGGGACTTTAAACGGAACTCCTTCATCCACTCTGGATCTTCCTTATCTGCACTAAGCTTTTCCACGATGGAATCATCAAGACCCGCACGGATCTTGTAGAATTCCTCATCCTTTTCTTCGTAACGGAAATCGTAGAGGCTTCTGTCTATTTCATTAACTTTTGTCTTTTCGTTTGACATCACTTGCTTTCCTTGAGCTGATCCTGCAAATCATCTTTGCTTACAGAATTCTTGATTGCATCCATTGCGGCCTTGGCAGCGGCGGCAAGAGCAGCCTTTCTTTCCTCGTCCTTAACTTCCTGTGGAATGAACTTGTCGAATCCGTGCTCGTTGATTTCCTGAACAAGAGAACCGTCGCCTGTATGCACAAGTTTTCCCTTGACCATAATGTGGGTTTTATCAACCTTAAGGCTTTCAAGGATTCTTGTTGAGTGGGTGATGATCAAAAGAG
>JAEDDW010000100.1 GCA_016293645.1 Treponema sp.
GGACCCTTCGACACAGCTCAGGGATCCTTCGGCGAAAGCGATTGATTCATTTGGGATCGTCTAACGAATGACTTTCGTCCTCCTGGCTGTTGACCTGATCGATGATCCTGATTGTGGAATGAATGAGGCTTTCCACTTCCGAAAACTTTTTGTGTACGGCAAGACGGTAGAAAGCCTGGGTTCCCTGTTTTTCAACTGTCACGACGCCGGAATCCTTTAAAATCTTAAGATGATGTGAAATAGCCGGACGGGAAAGCTTTGATCCGGCAGCCAAAGTCATGACATTGATTCCGTCTTCACCGGCATCAAGGATATCCAGAATGAGCTTCTGCCTTATTTCGTCACCCATGGCAATAAAAAGCGGCCCGCATTTATTGAATAATTCATGAAGCAAAGAACGGTCTTCCTCTGAAATTTTCATATTTTCTCCCTACTCTTTTCCCCTTTATTTTACTATAAGTGGTAAATTTGCAGATGTCAATTTGTTTAAGCGTTTAAATAATTAAACTTTTTTACTAAATTTTTGTTATAAATACTTGAATTTAATAAAAAATACATTATATTTAGTATAAAAGGTTTAAGATTTTGAACTAATAAACCTTAAATAAAGTTTCAAAACAAATAATCAATACATCGTGGAGGATGGAAATATGAAAAAACTTACTACTATGGTAACAGTTATGGCAATGGGCGTTGCAGCAGTTTTCGCAGACGCGAAAGGAACAGAAATCATGACTAAGGTTCATGACGTCAAAAAACCTGAATATACAGTCGCAAAGGCTGAAATGAACCTTGTTTCAAAAAACGGTTCCGTAGATGAACACCGTGTTTTCTGGCAATTCGGATCAAACCAGCAGAAAGCAGACAATGGAAAGGACATTACAAAGATTGTAATGAACTTCATTGAACCTGCATCTTATGCAGGAACACGATTCCTTCAGATTGAAAACGGACCGGAAGACGGAAAATTCGTCCGCCTTGCAACTGATCCTTCTCCACGCCGCGTAAACTCAAGCGAAGATTCAAAGTCATTCCTTGGAACAGACGCAACTTACGGAGACCTTAAGACACGTGAAGTATCTGACGACAACCACCAGTATCTCAGGGATGAGACAAAGAACGGCTTCAACTGCCAGGTTGTTGAATGTACACCAATCGCTTCAAGCCAGTACTCAAAGAGAATCCTCTGGATTGACACAGCAACAATGTACCCTGTTTACACAGAACTCTACGACAAGAAAGGAAAACTCGAAAAGGTTCTTATAGTGAAGACAATCAAGAATGTTGACGGATACAACATCCCAATGGAAAACGAATACAAGAACGTTGCAACAGGACACAAAACAACACTTAAGATCAATGCCGTTGTAGTAGACAACAAGGGTCTTGCTCTCATGCAGAAGATGAACATCAATCCAAAGACTGTATTCACACAGAACTTCCTCAAGACAGGAAAGTAATCGGGATTCAGAGGAAAATATGAAGATCACAAGATACACAGCCATTGCAACAGCAATCTTGCTTTCATGCATTGGTACGTTCGCACAGGATTTTGACGATTTCGGTGACTTCGGGGACATTGGCGGAGGAACATCTGGCGGAGCATCCAGTGCGGTTTCGATCAGTGGCGAAGCAAAAATTGAAGCACGCGGTTACCTTGATTCAGATCCTGCAGAAAAGGGAATCAATCATGTTGACGGCCTCAAGGAGATTGAGACTTCCTCAAATCCGTCTGGAAAACTGAATTTCAAGTATTCCGGCTCGACAGTAGAGGCTGAAGTCAAGCTCAAGTTTGACAGAAGCAGCCTCACCGAATACAAGGAAGATATCCTCGACGAAGCAATCATCCGCGGAATCTTCATGGAAAGCGCACTTACTGTGGAAGCAGGAAAAATGCGCACCATCTGGGGAAAAGGCGACCGACTTCATGTAATAGACAATTTCAATGCGGATAACTACACGGACTTCATTGTTCCGCTTTATTCCGACAGAAGAATCGCAACACCGATGCTTAAGACAAGCTACGCATTTCCAAAGAACAACATGGTGCTTGAGGCAATCTGGACTCCTGGTATGACAGTAGACCGCTTTGCTTCCAAGGGCAGATGGGTTCCGGGAAAAGTCGCTTCAATGCAGGGGACTATCGAAAGCTCCGTAAAGGACAACCTTGCGAAGATCGTGGAACAGAAGGACACATTCCAGACACAGCTTGCGACATACACTACACTTGCTGAATCCGCAAAGGCTGCCGGAAACATGGAAGCTGCACAGATGTATGGAACTGCGGCGGAAACTGCAAAATCAAATCTTGCAAACGCAGAAAAGACCTATCTTGACACACTGAACATGGCCACTGCCCTTTCTGCCGATTCCTCATCGCTCTACCCTGACACAAACAGACTTGAATACAACCAGGCGGGAGTCCGTCTCACAGGCACTTTCGGTTCCGTTGACCTTGGAGCAAGCTATTATTACGGACATTACAAGCAGCCATCATTCAACGCAAAACTTTTCTCAGCAGGTGACTACAAAAACATGCTCGCCTACGACAAAAAGCAGACATTCGGACTTGAAGCCGCAACAATCTTCTGGAAATTCAACCTTCGCGCAGAAGGCTGCTACAATCTTACTGAAGATACGGCAGGTGATGATCCGTTCGTACACAACAACAGCGTACAGTGGCTTGCAGGTTTTGACATTGACCTTCCAGTCAGCAACATCAACGTGAACATCCAGGAAACAGGAACTCTCGTTCTCAACAATGACAAGATTGACGGAGCCTACAAGAAAATGGATGTGGATTACGACAGGAACGACAGGTACACTACAAACCATCTTGTCGTAAACATCACCGACAGCTGGAAAAACGGAAAGATCGAGCCTGAAATCACGGCCCTGTGGAGCATCGAGCGTGGAGACATCGTCCTCATGCCAAAGATCAATTTCAAGCCAAATCAGGACATCACATTCACTGCCAGCGGACTTTTCATGAACTCAAAGGATGAGGACGGAGAGTTTGCTGAATGGTCAGGAAAGATTCCAGGCAACCTCAACAACAGCTATATCGGACTCGGCGTAAGCTGCAAGTTCTAAAAAAGCAAAGGAAAAGGAATATGAATTTCTTAAAGAAGTTTTTCAAACATCCGTGGGCAATCATCATTACATGCGTTGCCTTAACAGGATTTTTCGGATTCTTTATCACAAGACTCCAGATGGACAATTCCCTCAGGCAGTTCTTTCCACAGAAAGATGAATCATATGACCGCATGAACGCAACTGAAGAGACATTCGGTTCAATGCTTTCAATCGGTGTGGTGATTGATGCCAAAGACGGAACAATCCTCACTGCTGAATATCTTGATGTGATCAAGAAGATTTCCGATCAGGTAAAGCTCATCGACAACATCGAAGACGTGAAATCCGTAACAAACATCGATTATGTATGCAATCAGGATGGTTCTATCTCCGCAACAAACATCATTCCGGAAGAAGACTTTGATACTGTTGACGGTCTGCTTACGCAGGATTCAATCAAAAACCTCAAGCTGAGGGTTCAGTCCTGGGAAGACATGTACAACCGTGTTATCCTCAACGACGATCTCACCGGTTCACAGATGCAGATTACAGTAAAACCAAACGGTGAGACAAAGATGCAGCTGATGGAAGCAGAAAAAGCTTTGGATGAAGCAAAGGCATCAAAGAACCAGGAACAGATTGCGCAGGCCAAGGCAAACCTGAAAGCGACAAAAGCAGCCATTGAGGAAAGAATCAAAAACGCAAAGGCCGCACTGAAGGAAGCAAAAAAGGCAGGTGATGCCGACGCAATCGAAAAAGCTGAAGAAGAATTCTACAACGCAAACAGCGCAAAGAACGATTCGGCACGACAGCAGTTTGTACTCAAGCAGGTTACAGAAATCGTAGAGAAAGAAACTGCAGGTAAGAAACTTGTAGTAAAGATCGTAGGTGAACCTGTCCAGTCAATGAACTCAAAGAACTACATGATGAGCGACCTTGTAGGTCTTATTCCGCTTGTAGCCGTAGTTGTAATCATTTCGCTTTACCTGAGTTTCCACACAATGGAAGGAACACTCCTCCCGCTCATTACAGTTCTCATGTCGGCATCGATTTCAGTCGGTCTCATGGGACTTCTAGGTTACACATTCACTTTGGTTTCAAGCGTCATTCCGGTTGCCCTCATCGCAGTCGGTTCAGCATATGGAATCCATGTACTCACCCACTACTATGTAGAGGTTGAAAAACTTACAGGTGAAATCACAAGGGAAATGCATGAAGAAGCACTCCTTCGCGGATTGAAGGAAGTATGGAAGGCAGTTCTTCTTGCCGGAATCACAACAGTAGTAGGCTTCATCTCATTGATCACAAGCCCTCTGCAGCCACTCCATTCATTCTCGATCTTTACAGCAGTCGGTGTCGGACTTTCACTTATTCTCTCTGTGACTTTCATTCCGGCAATTCTTCTTCTGAAAAATCCACAGACAATATCAATCAAGCGTGACCTCAAGATCATCAGACGTGCAAAGAAGAAGGTAAAGGAAAAGCTTGAACGTCTTGCAAACCTCCGTGGAAACAAATCTAAAGATGAAGCAAGCGGTGACACATTATACTCTATCTTCAAGTTTTTCTGTGGATCCCACACAAGAATGACACTTACATCACTATTGATCATCGTCCTTTCAATAGTCGGTCTCAAGATGCTCAATGTAGATACAGCCCTCATCAATTACTTTCCTAAGGAGTCTGAATTCAGAAAGGACATCGACTACGTTGACAATTCCTTTGCCGGAACAAACAGCGTCTTCTTCCTTGTTGAAGGTCCTGAAAGAGGTGACATATCAAATCCTGACATTCTCAAGGCTGTAGACGAAATGGAAGAACATCTCAAGAAGAAGTTCCCAGAAATCGGAAAGATCGTTTCTCTTACTTCTTTCGTAAAGAGAATCAACCAGGTATTCAATGATCCGGCAACTTACATATCAGAAACAGATGCTGCAGCAGACACTGGTTCAATGGATTCCATGGACTTTGGTGATATGGATTTTGGAGATATTGATTTTGGAGACATGGATCTTTCAGGATTCGGAGATTTGGGCAGCTCTTCTTCTGAAGAAGAATTCATCGACACTTCGATTCCACATCCAAATGAGGAATACACACAGAAACTCAAGAAAATCTACACTGCAAATGAAATTTTTGCGGCATTCAACACAGCATACTCTGAAGCAGGCGGGAAAAACGCAACTGTAGATGAGATCATCGATGTTCTTCTGCGCGACTGCAACTATGCAGGAAAGGCATTCTACGAAATTCCATATGATGCCGCAAAATACCGCGTAAAGAATCATGAAGACCTCAAGAAAGTAATCAACGGACTCATCATCCTTCTGAGCGGTTCCCTTGACGAATTTGCAGATGGAAACACAAGTTCAAAATCCATGCGCATTACCTGTCAGTTGAGAAACCACAATACAACAAACACAGGTTTCATCATCAAGGAAGCTGAAGCATACGCAAAGGAAAACTTCCCTGAAGGATATGTCCTCACGGCAACAGGTTCCGGCGAGATGGAATACACAATGACAGACATGATTGTATCGAGCCAGCTTACAAGCTTGTTTATCTCCCTTCTCTCAGTATTCATCATCATTGCGGTATCATTCAAATCTGGATGGGCAGGTGTTGTCGGTGCAATTCCACTTGCATTCACAATCCTTCTCAACTACATGATGATGGGATTCTGCGGAATCAATCTGGACCTCATTACAAGCATCATCGCTTCCGTTGCGGTCGGTGTTGGTATTGACTACACAATCCACTTCCTTTCTACTTACAAGGAAGAAAGAAGCAGAACAAAGGACATCGTTACAGTCACAAAAGAAACATTCAAAAAGAGCGGACACGGAATCATCACAAACGCACTGGCAGTTGGACTTGGATTCCTTGTACTTTGTCTTTCAAAGTTCATCATTCTCCGCTACCTTGGAATTCTTGTTGCAATCGTAATGTTCACATCAAGCTTCCTTGCAATGACAATCATTCCTGGTATACT
>JAEDDW010000101.1 GCA_016293645.1 Treponema sp.
GCACTTCAATGATTCGAATGATGTTATTTAATGTAGCTTCAGGGATTTTAGATCTATTATGAGCCTTTGAACAGTGCCCATTTCGAGTAATCCATATTTTGGTGGCATTTTCCTGAGGTTTTCCGTCCCGGAAGTCATGACACTCAGTATTATCCGTATATTGGACAGAACCGGGGATCTGAAAACTTTTCACAAGACGGCATGCCTGCATTACCGCTCTTATTTTCCAAACCTTACGAACTATGAAAATTTTATGAAAGCTTCCAACAAGGCAGTTGGTTTTATCGCCGCCTTCATTCAGGTGCAGTTGTATTTGAATCAGGAGAACTGCAATGAAAACACATTCTTTCTCGACTCAACACCTGTTACAGTCTGTGAAAACAGATATATTTCATCACATAAAGTCGCGAAGGCAATTGCCAGCCGAGGCAAATCCACAGCACTTGATGTTGAGCCTTATTTACTATTCAAACCTGAAAAATATAATGATAATAATAGAATTGAAGAGATCTCAAAAAAAATAATGGAAACTATGGAATCAGAGATAAAAAAAGTTTTATCGGAAGAACTTTGAGTTATAAAAAAATGTCAGACGGAATTGAAAATACAATGATTACCTTTTTTATATTTTCATGGATTTTCTGTTAAGAAAATCGAATCCGTGTGACATTTTCAAAAGGTTAAAAATATATCAGTAAAGCACTGCTTCCGGCTCAGATGGAACTTCAAAGTTTGCGCTGCCACTTCCAGTGAGGTCAAGGTTTGCGTTTACAGTGGACTGAAGCGACTGTGGATCACGGAGTCTTGCGATTGCCAGGGTAGCAAGGGCGCGGAGATTTTCATCCTGATTTGTATTTTCCCTTACCTTTCTCATGGCTGCATCAAGCTGTGCGTCAAACATGTTCTTTGGCATACCCATCACAAGAACATATGAATATGTCGCAGGCTTTACAGTCTGACCTTTCTTGTTCTGGATTTCATACTGTGCCCAATAGCTTGTGATGCGTTCAAGGCCGTTAAGGGTAACGTTCTTTGTGATCATGTCAACAACCTGAGCCTTTGATTCCTGTGTGATCTTGGAACCAGGCCCCTCAAGATCCCTCTGCCTGTCGGCAACCTGAGCCACGTTCTGTGCGATTGAAGCAGAAACGGCAGACTGAATGTCAAAGGAGTCTGTCATTGTCCTGATGGCATCAAGATCCTCTCCCATGGCATTTACAGCCCAAAGACGGTAATTGTCATATTCCCCCTTTTCAGAAGCAAGTGCCTTCTTGAGGGCGCCTTCTCCGCGGGCGTTGAGGACATTTGAATACCATTCAGGAAGATCTCCGTTGGCGGCAAGCCCCTGCCAGTCGATGTATTCAGCATGATTGCCGGCTGACTTGGCCTGTGTGTATTCATTTGTAAGTTTTGGAGTCTTGCCAGTTGATCCACAAGATGCAAGCAAAACCACTGAAGAAGCCATGATGGCAAAAATTGATTTTTTCATTTTAATCTCCATATATAAACAATTAGACGCCGAAGTTCCGGCTGAACTGAGAAAAATATAGCACTGAAGACTTTCAACGTCAACAAAGCCGTTTTTTTTTTTCATTATAGATAACAACTTGTAGAAAAAAATGTTACAGAATTCTCATAAAATCATGTTTTAAGCTTATCAATATGTTATATTATTATTGGTGAGGAAAATCAATTATATAGGAGAAGCTAATCAATTTTTCACAAGCCAGATGTTTCAGATTCCTCACCATTTTTGAAGACCTTAAAATTGCAATTTCCATAAATTAATTCTAGAATGAAGCCATGACCATTATTGCAGAAATCGGGACAGCCCACGGTGGCTCAGAATCAAAAGCCTTTGAACTTATAGACGCGGCAAAAGAAGCCGGTGCCGACTGCGTAAAGTTTCAATGGGTATACGCAGATGAAATTCTTCACCCTGATACAGGATTCGTGAACCTTCCCGGGGGCAAAACCAGACTTTATGACAATTTCAAAAGCCTTGAATGCGACCAGGATTTCTACGCCCGGTGCATGGAATACAGTCGTAAGCAGGGATTGCTTTTTGCATGCTCCCCTTTTGGACTTAAATCTTTTTCTCTTCTTGCTGAACTCAAACCAGACGCCATAAAGATTGCAAGTCCTGAAGTAAACCATTTTCCAATGCTTAAGGAATGCGCTAAATTCTACGGAACAATTCCGATCATCCTGTCCAGCGGAGTCTCAAAGATCGGTGACATTGAGCGTGCACTTGAAATAATTCAAAATTGCAGCAGCAAAAAAGAATGTGACATGGTCAAAAAAATTCCAGATCTGACCTTGCTTCACTGTCTGACTTTCTATCCAGCTCCGGAAGAAGAATACAACGTCCGCTGCGTCAAGACCCTGGGCCAGATTTTTGGCATTCCCACAGGAATCAGCGACCACAGTCTTGATCCGGTTCTTGTACCGGTCCTCAGTGTTGCCATGGGCGGCTCAATGATAGAAAAGCACATCACCTTAAGCAGAAAAGACAGCGGACTGGACGATCCTGTTGCTCTGGAACCGGAAATGTTCAAGATCATGGTGCACAGCGTACATCAGGCGGAAGCTGTCATGCGCCACGGCGGTGAAAATGAAATCTACCGTCAGCTGGAATATGAATATGATGAAAAAAGGCTTAAAGCGATCCTTGGATCAGGAGTAAAAAAGCTTGCCCCGGCTGAATACGCAAATTACGGCAGAACAAACAGAAGCCTCCACTACATGCGATCCATGAAGAAAGGAGAAAAAATCGGGGCAGATGACATAAAAATCCTGCGTACTGAAAAAATCCTGACGCCGGGAATAAGTCCTGAATTCATCGACACCCTGACCGGTGCAACACTATCACGTAACGTAAAAAACGGAGACGGCGTAAGGCTTGAAGATTTTTTATTTTGAAAAACATTTCATGATCATGTCGGCCCAGCCACCGTCTCGTCTGCCGAATTCAAGTTCAGTCCTGTACCATGGCTGAACGGAAAATGATGAGACCCCCCTGCCGCATAATGTAACTCCATATGGATTGTTTTCTGTGGTATAGGAACCGTCTATATATGCATTGTTAACGAAAATGTCATTTGCATCGTTTTTCCGTTTCCATGACCATACGATCATATCATCCAATGCGGACACAACTTTAGATGCAGAATTATTTACACCTGCATCAGCTGCTTTTTCCTTCACCTTGCATGCAAACTTTCCGGCATCATACAGATAATTATAGGAACCAATGTAATTCCATACATTCTGGAAATAAGATCTGTAGACATCAGGTGTGGAAGAAGCCATTATCTGAGCTGCCATGGAATTTACGGCGTCAGCACAGGCTTCTACCTTTGACAGGTCAATCATGGTTATAGTCGGATAAAACGCACTACCATTTATATTGGTCAAATTATAATAATCGTTAAAAAAATTTTTACACACGCCAAGACCAAGATCAGAAACAGTCAGTTTTCCTTTTCTGCCGTTAAACAATTCAAGTAATGAAGCATAATTTTGACCGGTTCCAGGAATTTCCTCTGGAGAAACAATGCTGTATTCTGCCAGATCCTTAATTTCATAGGCGTCCTCAAATCCTGCTCCCAAACATATATCAAAAAGCATCATATCAAGTCTGTTTGAAAGACCGTAACCAGCATTTTTAAAAGCCTGAGCAAATTCCCTGCTGGACATGTACCTATTTTTTGCATTGGTTTCATCAGGGCAAATAACTCGTGTTGACTTGTTTACATAAAGATAAGTGGAATCACCTCCTGGTCCTCCCCCATGGGAGCCAAGAACAAATATAACGTGATCTGCTTCATAATGCTCATTGACCCAGAGAAGAAACTTTTCCAGAGTTTTATAGTCCGCCATATTTGCTTCATAGTCTGCATTTTTTATGAATGAAACATCAATGATATCAATGGTAGCTGAACCAATTGCACCGGCATTATTATCAGGACCAATATCATAAAGATGCGTAAATGGATGGCCTGCCTTTGCTCCATCAAACAGTACCACATAATTGACTGAATCACAGTCTGATTTAGGAGTCCCATCACCTTTTTTTATTGCAAACATTCCACTTTCAATTTCATTTAAATCCCTGAACAGTGGATATCCGTTAATACCATAATCCAGACTATTATCAGCATCCATGTAATGGATGAAAAGCCAGTCGGAACTTTTTTTGCCGTCCTTAAAATATTCAGATTCTTTCTTTACAGTTCCACCGTAAGTTTCCACCGTCTGGCTGGTTCCTGATTTATTTGAATTGTCAATCTCGAACCGGCATGATACAAAAAAGAAAACCAATAAAAAAACAAAAAGGCGGAAACTTTTCATAACCTGAAATCTCCTAGTCCGAAAGACCGTAAACAACAGTTGTCACGACACGGACAGTTTTTTTATATTCCATTCCAGTTGCGGCATCATCAATGGAAAAAAGTCCCTGGGTAGCGCTCTGAATCTTACCGACACGGCTGCCGCTGTCACGGGCAAATTTTTCCGCAGCCTCACGTGCATTTTTTGTAGCCTCTTCAATCATGGCAGGCTTAATGTCATTGAGGCCATTGAATACATAGTTGACGTGGGTTCCGTATTCTGTGTTTACGGAGATTCCTTTTCCAATAAGCTCAAGTGTATTTTCCGATGCTTTTCTCACCTGCTGAACCTTGCCGCATCTTACCAGAATTGCAGGTTTGGCAATGTATCTGTATCTTCTGTCACGGTTGTCAAGGTATGCATTCATGGCAATATCGGTAATTTCAGGAGCAAGGACAGTGTAATCCGATTCATCCATTCCGTATGACTTGAGATATTCAATTACAATCTTTGTGCTCTTTATTATTTCATTCTGAAGCTCAGGAAGGTCATTGCCGCCAATTGAGAACGACAGTTTCCATTCCGCCATATCCGCATCCACTTCCCTTTCAGAAAGTCCTCTGACGGTGACGCTTCTGTCGCGAACGATTTTTGTCATTCCCTTTGACATTACCAATGATGATGCAAAAACAGATACTGCACAGATCAAGGCTGCGATTATTGCTTTCATAAATTCCTCCTGAAAAAAAATCAGATAAGTTCTGAAATAAGCTTAAGGCCTTTCAGAGTAAGTTCCTTATCTACAATCGTAAAACAGTCGGTAATAGGCTTCAAGACTGAATTCAATCCGCCTGTTGCGACTACCTTTATATCCTCCGGCTTGTCTCCGGAAATTTCATGCATGTTGTTTTTCACCTGGCTGACAAGACTTTCTACAAGTCCCTTATAACCAAGTACAATACCGGACTGAATGGCTTCCTTTGTTGTAGCTCCGATCACTTTTCTTGGAGCCTCAAGGGGAACAAAAGGAAGCTGGGCTGTATTCATGGCAAGTGCCTTCACGGCAGTTCCAAGGCCGGGAGAAATGGTTCCGCCTAAAATAATCCCCTTTGAATCAGTTGCTGTAAGAGTAAGGGCAGTTCCAAAATCAACGACGATGTTTGCTCCGTGGAATAAATTCCATGCGCTGACAGCATTGCAAAGAAGGTCGGTACCAAGCTCACGGCTGCTATGTCCGCTCAAATGAACCGGCAGAATTGTTCCTTCCTGGGCAAGGTTTGTATTGATGACATAGGGATGCTTTTTCACGACGCGCTGGCATACAATTACAAAAGGGCCTATCAAAGCCGGAACTACGGAACTTATGATTCCCTTGCTGAACAAAGTCGTATCTATTCCAGCATCACGGCACAAAGTCAGAATTATGGATGTATATTCATCGCCGGTTCTTTTTGTATCTGAGCTGATTCTCCACTGCTGGATTATTTTATTTCCGTCAAAGACCGCGATTACAACGTTTGTATTTCCAATGTCCACAGCAAACAGCATTTTGCCCGAATCCTCCAAAGGAATTATACATATATTTGAAATAATTTACATCAGGTTTCAAGAAAATTATGAATTATGAATTGTTAATACTCCCCCCTATTACTTTTTTTTTGCTTTTC
>JAEDDW010000026.1 GCA_016293645.1 Treponema sp.
GAGTGCTAACTGTTCGTTTTCAGACTTTTCGTCTTCTCTACGTTTTGCAGTTATTGTTTTGTCAGTTTGAGGCACCTTCACGCCTACCTGCAACACAAGATTTCTCCAACTTGTCGAAACCAGAGCACCCCCTGGTCTACAAAAATGCCTTGCAATACTGCAAAGCACTAAATTACAGATTACTTATTCTCCGTCTACAGCAACACCATGGCGCTTCTGCTGGAATCTCTTAAGCATTGCAACGCCATTCTTCTTGTCATTGTAAACAAATCCACCGTTCCAATATTCAAGAGCAGCGAAAAGTGCATTACCGCCATCCTGCTCATCTGATCTCTTTGTACGGAATGAAACATAATTTGAAAGTTCTTCAAAATTTGAATTATGAAGACAATCGATACGCTTCCTGTTGAACTCATTCCACTTTTCAAGATCCTTGAATCCTTCACCTTCGTCCTCAACGATAATATGAGCATGAGTAGCACTAAAAGAATACCATACATGAACCTGCTTGTTGAGGTCACAGTTGTTTCCGTGCTTAACTGCATTTTTGATAACTTCACTGATCTGCTGTTCAAGAAGGTTGATTTCCTTGATTTCAAGAGGTGCAGATTGAACTATCAAAAGTGTAAAATAGCGAATCTGTCTGAAGTTAGATGGGAATGCTTTATAAAGCATGTTAGTCTTGTCGAACAATGGGTCATTTCCGTCTGAACGAAGCTCTTTGAGTTCTTCCATTTTGCATCTCCTTTAAAATCTATTCATTAATCATGAGCAATGCTTCTTCAACGCTATTTGCGATAGGGAAGTAGCCCATAAGCTTTGTAAGTTCAATAACTTTCTTTACTGAACCATGAACATTTGAAATATAAAGTTTAAGGTTCATCTTCTTGATTGTTGAACAGATGTAAATAAGAGCACCGATTCCAGACGAGTCAATATAGTCTACCTGCTCAAGATTGATTACAAAAGATTTAACGTTTTTCTCAAGCATCTTCATAACAAGTTCCTTGAGCTTGTAGGAATTGTACAAGTCCATTTCACCATTTACATCAATGATGTAGACTTCTCCATTCTTCCTTATTTTAAGTTCCATAAGTTTACTCCTTAATGCTCGGTTTTACTCAAAATTTTATTACAAGCAACGATTGGTCATCATGCTGACTGCTGTTGCCAATATACTTCTTGATATCGGCTTTTACTAAATTTGCGATATCTTTTCCGGATTTAGAAGCATTCAAAGAAACAATCTTAAGCAAAGATTCCTTTGGATACTGTTGTCCCTGTTCATTCAAAGCCTCTACAAGTCCGTCAGTATATGTTACAAGGATATCACCAGTTTTAATATCTTGCAAGATATCTTTATAAGAAGACTCCTTGTCAACACCAATAGGCTCACTTGCGGTTGAAATCTGTTCGATCGTATTCATTCCAGAATCGTAATAGAATACCGGTGTTGTTCCGCCTGTTGCGATTTCAGCAACCTTCTTGGTAGGATCGTAATTGATAAGTGCGCATGAGGCAAAATGGTCTGTACTGAAGCTTTCTGCTGAAATACCATGATTTACCCATTCCAGGATTGTTCCCGCAGATTTTTTCGTATTGACAACAAGACGCAGCATGGCACGAAGCATTGACATGACGATGACGCTGTTGATTCCCTTGCCTGCAACATCGCTCATGACAAAAGAAATTCTATCTTTTCGGGATACGATAACGTCGTAGTAGTCTCCGCAAACACCTTCCTCAGGATTCCAAATTGTTCCAAGCTGAATGCCAGGAAGTACCGGAAGTTTTGAAGGGTGCAGTATCTGCTGGATGTTCGTCGCAATCTGTGCTTCTTTTATGAGATTGTTATGCTCCATAATTTCATTTACGGACATAACGGTCTTGATGGATGTGGTTGCAAAATCAGCAAGCATTACTGCAGATTTAAGATTTTCTTCAGTGAATACAGACTTTTCGTGGGTTCTTGCAAGGGCAATTACACCGATTACTGCATCATTTATCTTCATAGGGAGCATGATGTAGCTTCCGCACTCAAGGAACTCTTCAGGACCGTTCTGATAGATTCTGGCATCATTCTGCGGCTTTGTAATAAGTTCAGGTTTTCCTGCTGTGGCAACTTCACCAAAAATGTTCTCGCGAAGTGGGAATGATGCAAACTTGAAATTCGTGGCGATGCGGATAGGCTTATGCGGCATGTCACTTGGAAGTTTGTAAGGTGGAGGGAAGTCTCCGTCGAATGACTTGACGGTAATGACATCCTCAAAGTCATCTACGAGAAGAATGGCTCCACCGTCAGCCTGTACTTCATCACGGATCGTTTTGTTTACGTAATCAAGCAGTGATGAAAGGCCGTTTTTATCAGAAAAACACTCCGTAGCCTTTGCTGAAAAACCGTAACTGAGCTGGAGTGCGCGAGATTCTTCGTCCGTAGTCTGAATGGATTTTGCTTCAATTACCTGTGCATATGCCTGAGCTGTACTTTTTTCAGCTTCATTTACAGAGTGTGGAACAAGTTTTCTTATCTCCTTTGGCTCAAAAGTACAGAGTACGATTGCATACGGTATAATAATAACCGCTGCCATGACAACTGCGCATGCAAAAAAACCAAAAGCATTCGACTGATCTTCTGAAAAAAGAACCTTGACTGCAGATATGAAGCTTCCTGTTCCGATTATTATCGTTGACAGATATGCAATGAAACTGATTCTAGCTGTCTTCTTTTTCTTTATTGCAGAAAATAGAATCAGCATAATTACAGAAACTGCAGTAATCGCAAACAGAGGAATATAAGCAAAAGTATTTTCAAAAAGAATCAAAATTATATCTCCTTACCGCATATTGACGGAATTATCCGAAAATACTGACTTTCAGTTTAACATTGAAATATTCCACCGTCAAGTTTTTAATGTGTTTTTTGGTTCAAATCTCCAAAATCACTATTCTGCAGCCGTCTTGCGGAAAAGTTTTTTCATTCTTAACCTTGCGATTCTGTTCTTTACCCGTCTAACCAATGGTATTTTTCCGTACTGTTCAGTAAAGCCTTTAGCTGCGTCTTCAAGAGGAAATTCATTGCCGAATTTCTGTTTCAGCTCATCCCAGTATTTTATGAGGAACAGGTAGAGGTCGGCATTGGTACGACCCTTGAACCTTTTGATGATCTTTCTGCTTGCAATTACCTTTGTGACGGGAAGATATACGTTGTGGAACCATGACAGAATCGCTTCTTCCATAGGAATTTCTTCCGTTTGGGTGGAATTTATGTAGTATTTGTGGCAGAGGATGTGGTTATATACTACGTCATACTGTCCTGGAGTGCTGAAATCCAGGCACCAGTAGTCTGTTATGTCACCGAAGTTCGTCTCTGCGTAGAAAACGCGCTTTTCATAGTCAAGAACCTGTCTGATCATCTGTTTTTTTGTGCTGCCAGGTTTGAGTTTTATCTCGCTCTGGAGGCATACTACTTCAGCGTCAATATTCTCAATGTGTTTTGACTTTGCGACAGACACCCTGTGGTTTCCGTCCCTGACAAAATACAGTCCGCCAAGTTCATAGACACTGATCGCAGGAAGAATTATGTCCTGGTAATGTGCCATGTCAACATGTTCCCAGCGGTTTTTAAGAAAATTGCTTTTGGGGAAGAAGTGGTTGTCGAAATCTGAATATCGTCCTTCACTGCCGACTATGTGATCAACAGGAATGACCTGCATTCCTTTGTAAACCTCGTTTTTAGGCCTTAAAAGTGTTTTTATGTCCTGCAGCGAAATCAGTTTTGCTTCCTCTGGGTTCAATAGGTGCTGAATTTCATTGATCAAAGCTTTGCTGTGGGCTTTGCTGAAATCGTCATCTGTCTGTGAGGATAGATATGATTGGCTCAAGTTTGTCTCCTTTAGTTATATTCTGCTGGAATTCCACGACGAGGTGACTGTATGCGTTTACTACTGTTGTTTTTCCAGTTACAGTTACTCGTTTTGCCTGCAGATCGTATAAGTGTATGTGTCCATGAATCAATAAACCCGGTGTGAATTTTTTTATGAACCAGTTGAAGCATTCAAATCCCTTATGGCAAGGATCTTCCTTGTCGTGTATATGACGAGGTGATGCGTGTGTCAAAAAAACGTCGCAATAGCGTCCGTATCTTATTTTGTTCCATATCAGAGACGGAACCAGGGCAAGCAGCTGTCTTTTCATCTGTCCTTCCGTAAACTGGGCCTGGCCGTTGTTGTACCTTAGACTTCCTGTAACCCCGGAGATCAAAAGCGGTGTTGTCTTTCCGTCAGGCAAGGTAAAATTAAGATAACGGTTTTTTATTGTCTTGTTGCTGACATAGTCCGCTCCGTGACTGTGTTTTCCTGTATGGAACCCTGGATTGTGCATTTCAGGGATATCACCAAATGCTGTTTTTTTATAGTACTTGTATTCGCTTAAATCGTGGTTCCCGAAGACAAAAAAAGTAGGTTTTGAAAGGGAATCTACTATGAAGTCTATGTATTCCATGGAAAGATCACCCGCGCAGAAAACTGCATCGACATCACCGTATCTTTCCTTTACTGTCGTTGAGTAGATAAGAGGATCTATCTGGTCAGAGACAAGAAGAAATTTCATTTTACAGGCCTGCTTTTTTGAACAAGGCTTCCAGAATGTCTTTTGATACGAGGACAATCGGTCTTCCGTCCGCAAAAGAATGGGCAGAAGGAGAGAAGTCTGAACATGTGAAAATGATTCCCTTTACATAGTTCTTTGCCCTGAGCACATCAGCCATTTTACGCACTATGGAGTCTTCCAATGGTTCCGTAGAGCGGTAAAACTGTGCAAAAATGATCTGCTGCTTTGCATTCATCCAGGATTCCTTTTTTTCCTCGGTTGCAAGCATCTGACATCCATATTTTGTCGTTTCGATTTTTTGGCTCACAAGGTTGAAGCCTACAGCAGCGACCTTTTTGCAAAGTTCCATGAACTGGGCGTTGTTTGCTGTAAGGTATTCCTTGACTCCGTCGTTTGTCTCAAGTTCCTTGTACTGGCTGAGCTTTGTTCCTACATCCTTGAATTTGCTGTTGATGTTGAATACGATCTCCCACTGTTCTATAGCTTTTTCGATTTTTCTGTTTTTTTCGTAGCATACACCAAGGAAGTAACGTGCGTACAGTGTTTCCTGATTTTTAGGATCCTTGGTGTTTTTAATGGCTCTCTCAAATGTGTCTACGGCTCTGTCGTTCTGGTCGGCCATCATGAGACAGATTCCCTTTTCAACGAGAGCCTTCTGCTTGAATTCCGGGGAACGTTCAGCCTTTTCGAGGAGCTTTACGGCTGTAGGAAGGTCTTTTGTTTCCTTGCATACCTTTCCAAGATAATAGTAGTTTTCATAGTTTTCCGGGTTCAGCCTGATTGAAGATTCAAGGGCCTGTTTTGCCTGTGTGTAGTTCTTGTTTCTGAAAAGAAGTCGACCTGCGGCTGTGTAGGCCCTGGCGTTTTTCCTGTCATGCATGATGGTCTTCTGATAAAAGCCCATGGCAAGCTTTGCATTTCCCGTTTCTTCGTATAGTTCAGCAGCCTTGAAGCTGTGATCCGTATTGTTCGGTTCAAGCTTTGTGAGAAGAAGATATTCCTTGAGTGCTTCTCCGTTCTGGTTGAAGCGCCTGTAAAGAAGAGCCATGTCCTTTCTGAATTCAGCTTCCGGAATTTCTCCATTGAAGAGGGCATTCTGGTTTACGGTCTTGAATTCCATGAAAGCAAGTTCATGTTTGTTGTCCTGAAGATATGCTTTCCCAAGATAATAGTGGGCTACATAATTGCGTGGGTTCTTTGTGATGATTGATTTTGCGCAACGCTGGGCTGCCTGGTATTTCCCTTCCTTGAGAAGACGCGGAACTCCATCAAGTTTTGAAGAAAAAAGAAAATTTTTGAAAATTACAATTGATACAACTGCAATCAAAGCAATAAGAACTGCTGCAACTATGACAAACCCAAGTGAACCCATTCTTCTCCACCGAACTGTTGTTGGACAGCTAAAAAAACAGCGTTTTCATAACTATCCGAATTTGGACTAGATTATATAGCATAAAAAGGTAATATTTCAACAATTGACCACTATAACGGTAAAAATATGGAAGAATTTACCCAGACTCTATAAAATTCAGCTGAAAAATGATAGATAATATAACGATGAAGTGTAGAATTTTTATCGCTGCCTGCATGTTTTTTTGCGGTGGCATCTGTTTTTCCCAGTCCGCAGATTTTCTGAAGGGGGAATCCCTTTTTAAAGAAAACAAGGTGGAGGAGGCTGTTCCGTTCTTAAAAAATGCCATCAGCCAGGGAAACAATCCAAAGGCCTATAACTATCTTGCCCTGTCGTATCATAAGCTTGGAATGTTCCAGGAGAGCCTTGACGTATGTTCCGATGGAATGAAGGTTTCCGGAACTGACAAGAAAATTCTGGCTTTCAATGCTGGAAACATATGTTTTGACATGGGGGAATATTACACCGCGGAACGATGGTATTCCCTTGCCATTGCCGCCAACAGGATATATGCGCCACCTGTATTGAACAGGGCTAATGCTGAACTCAAGCAGAAGAAATATCTTGCAAGCCTTGAGGATTACAAGCTCTATCTTGACCTGTCTCCGAATGACAGGCAGAAACCTGAGATTGAGCAGCTCATTGCGCTTCTTGAAGGCTGGAAAAAGGCAGAGGAAGACAGAATCGCAGAGGAAGAAAGGATAAAAGCTGAGGAAGCAAGGATAATTGCGGAGCAGAGGCGGCTTGAAGAAGAAGAGGCGCTCAAGGCCAATGGTTCTGATGCTACTGTTGTCCAGAAAGAAAACGGACAGCTTGATGCGGCTTTGCAGGAACAGCTTAATGCGAAATTCGCGGAACAGGCGGCAATGCTTGAAGCCCAGCGGGAAGAACTTAAGAAGCTGATAGAAGAACAGAAGGCAAGCCAGGAAGCTCAGAAAGCGGAAACGGCAAGACGTGAAATAGAGGCTGCAAGAAGAGAAGAAGAAGCTGCGCTCAGAGCGGCGGAAGCGGCAAGAAAAGCTGAGGAAGATGCTGCAAGAAGAAGAAAGCTTCTTGAGGATGTTGCCGCATCATTGCAGAATTCGGAAAGTTCCAATCTAAATGCAGGTACAGAGGGGGCTGTGGATTATGGCTACGAAACAGAGCTTGAATAGTGAGACTGAAGAAAAAGTAAAGAAAACTACGGCAAGAAAAACTGCCGCAACAAATACAAAAGCAAAAAAAACTGAAGCGGAGTCGGAAAGCGGTGTAAAGAAACCTCGGACAACGAAAAAAAAGTCAGAAGATTCCGCTGCTGAAGCAATGGAAAAAAAGCCTGCTGCAAGAAAAAGAACTGCTGCATCGAAAACGGCTTCTGCAACTAAGACTGATGTTGAACCTAAGAAGACTGTTGCTACCGGAAAGACAGCTGCCAGAAAAACGGCAGCAAAAAAAGCTGATGCAGAAAATGAACCAGCTATAAAAAAAACAGCGGCAAAGACCCCTGCTGGAACAAGGAAAACAGCTGCACGAAAAACTGATGCGTCAAAAAGTGATGGCAACGGTTCCGTGGAAGCAAAGAAGCCCGTCCGGAAAACTGCGGCAAGAAAGGCAAGTGCGGTTCCAAAGGAAGATTCCGCCATGGAAATAAAAGCAGAATCGAAAGTGACTGCCGAAGCTTCTGATAAAACTGTTCTTTCTCCTACCGGAGTCATGCCAAAAATCAATATGGATTCTTCTGGTTCCGTAGAAAATAAAAATATTGGTTACAGACCGGATGAAAAGGATGATTCGGCAGTCCTTGCAGAAAGATATGCAGAGACATCACTTGAAGTTACTGAAACAGATACAATTGCATCTGATAAAAATGAAGATTTCAGGCCACTTGAAGAAATGATGCAGACTGCAGGGCTCAGAAAAAAAACTGAGGGAACATATGCACAGTACAGGGAAAAGAAGAACGGCAGGAAATGGCTTCTTTTACTGCTTCTCCTGCTGGGGCTGTTCGGCACTGGTATAGGCATAGGAATCAAATTTTTCTCAGGCAGTGGCATTGAAAAAACGATACAGAGCCCTGAAGACATAATTGCATATTGCGAAAAATTGATTGGAAAGGGGGAATATGCACAGGCTCTGGGAATTCTTTCCGGTCTTAACATCAATGGTACTGATGATCATTCCGTTTCTCTAAGAAATCAGATAAATGCACTTATGAAATCCGGTTTTGAGAAAGCTGTGGCTGAGGGTAGGGAAAATGAGATTCTTGATGCTGTTGAAGCCCTTTCAAAGAAAGGAAAATATTCTGAGGCGTTGAAAATTCTTGCTTCCGGGGCTTCTCTTTCTGGGGACGATGAAAAATTTTCTGCAGTCAAAAATAGAATACATGATCTGGAGAAAAATATTGTTGAAAAAGCTGTCATAGAAGGACATGCTCAGGATGTTGTTGATACGGCGAAAAAACTCATCGGAGACGGAGAATTCCTGCCTGCTATGGAAATTCTTGATTTCCTTGAAGTGAAGGGAAATGATGCGGAATCAAGAATGCTTAGAAATCAGATATATTCACTTAAGAAGGACGCTGTCAAGAAAGCTGTTGCCGACGGAAAAACGGAAGATGTTCTTGATTTCATTGAAAATCTGTCGAGAAATGGTGATGCTGTAAATGCCCTTGAATATCTTTCCTATGTTGAAATTGATGGGAATGGCGAGAATGCTGATTCTCTTAGGGAAAGACTTTCAAATCAGAAAAAAGATGTGCTGAAGAAGGCCTTTGAAGATGGAAAACAGGAAGAGATTATCGCAAAAGCCAGACAGATGATTGCTGACGGAGATTATGAAACTGCATTGGAATTTTTGAGTTCAGTGAAGCCTGAAGGCGATGACCTTGAGTCCAGGGCTTTTAGGAATACACTGAAAAGTCTCACAAACGATACTGTCGAGAGGGCTCTGGCTGAAGGCAGAATTGATGATGTGCTGAAAACCGCGGATTCCCTGTCAAATAACGGTCAGTATGCGGATGCTGTTGAACTGCTTGATATGATTGATATCAGTGGAAATTCTGCAGAAGCTAATGCTCTCAGAGACAGAGTAAATGACAGAAAAAAAGAAATCGTAGACAAAGCCGTTGAAAACGGAAAAGCCGGTCAGTTCATTGAAAATGCAGCAAGAATGATTGATGACGGAGATTATTCAGGTGCTGTCAAATTGTTGAATTCGGCCAAAATAGATGGTAATGACGATGACTTAAAAAAACTTCAGAAGGAAGTTGATTCCCTTAAGAAGACTGCTGTCAGAAAAGCTGTTGAAGAAGGTAGAGGTGAAGAGATTCTTGATACAGCCGAGAAGATCATGAGAAATGGTGATTACAAGGGGGCTGAAGAAATCCTTTCTGAACTTCTTGATTCTGGAAACAGCCCTGAATCAAAGGCTTTGAAAGAAAAGGCCGAAAGAATGAAAAGACAGAATGAGGTTTTTTCCATGGGACAGGGGATGACTGACGATGAAAAAACTGCCCTTGCGGAAAAACTCATAAAAGAAGGCCGTTATGATGAGGCTTTGGCATTGCTTAATTCGATTGATGCAAGCGGCAATGACAAGGAAAGCAAAAAGTTAGATGAAAAGATTTCAAATCTGAAAAAAGATGCTGTTGCACGTGCAAAGAAAAACGGAGTGGATCTTGGAGTTCTTGGATACGATGAGAATGGAAACCCTGTTCTGTCAAAAGAAGAGATTGCAAGAAGACAGCAGCAGGAAAAGAATGCCAGGGAAGCTGCTGAAAGAAAACATGATGAAGAAGTTCTTACTGAAAAACTAAAGAAGGAAGTTGAAGAAAAATTCAGAAAAGAACAGGAAGCAATAAAAGTCGCTGAAGAGAAAAAGGCAAAGCAGGAGGCTGCAGCTAAAGCCGCCGAAGAAAAAAAGAATAGAGAACTTGCAGAAAAGAAGGCCGCCGAAGAAAAAAAGGCAAGGGAAGTGGCAGCGAAAAAAGCTGAGAAAGAAAAACGGCTTCAGGAAGAAAACGCACGCAATGCTTCACAGAAGGCAAGAAAAGATATTGAAAACTCTATTGCGGAAGGAAAAAAGCTTCTTGAACAGGGAAATGTAGATGGTGCAATAAAGGCTTTTGAAAAAGCTGAATCACTGTTGCCTGAAGACGATAAGCTTTATTCTGGCGAAAAGCTTGGTGAGATCGCAAATGCGCTTTATGAGGCTTCAGAAAAATCATCAGGAGAACAGAAGAAACAGCTTGAAAAACTTTCTGGTGAAAAGGCCCTTGCTGCAATTGCAAGAAATCCTGGGGATCCTAATGCTCTTTTTGTTGCCGGTATGGATGCCATTACAAAGAGAAATCTTTCTGGCGCAGAAGAATATCTGATGAATGCCATCGCAAAAAATCCTACCAACTATATGTATTACTATCAGCTTGGTCGTGTTCTTGCAATGCAGAAAAAATATGACAAGTCATTGAATGCCTTTCAGTCGTGTGTGAAACTTAACGATAGGTTTGCTCCTGCATATTACAATTCCGGTTATGTCAGTGAACAGTCCGGAAAGAAACAGGATGCGTTGAGTTATTACAGGAAAGCAACTGAAGTAAATCCTTCTCACGAAAATGCCCATATTGGACAGGGGCATATTTTTATGGAAATGAAAAAATACGATGAAGCCATGAAGGCTTTTACCAAGGCACAGGGCATCAATCCAAACCGATCTCAGATTTATCAGGAGCTTGGTTCATGCTGTGTTGAACAGAAGAAGTATGCGGAGGCAGAAAACTATTTCAAGAAGGCTTTGACATGTCCTGATGTCTCAAAGGAAAAAAATGCACTTACTTATTACAACCTTGCAACTGTAATGTATGAGCAGAATAAAAAAACAGAAGCTTTGGATTATGCAAAGAAGGCTTATGACAGCAAGGACAGAACAGAAAAATCGGTCAAGTCCAACATAGTTTATGTCTATGGCCTTGTCGTTCAGGACAGCGGAAGGGATGATGAAGCCATCAAGATTTATAACGAAGGTCTTCTGATTGATGGCAGCCATGTTAAGACAAATACAAACCTTGGTGTTCTTTATCTTAAAAAGAACAGGGCTCCGGAAGCGGTTGTTGTTTTGACCAATGCATATAATGCTGAATCTGGAAATTTTGAGGTCAACAACAATCTTGGTAGTGCCTACAGACAGATCAAAGACTTTAAAAAGTCTGCGGAACATTATAAAAAGGCTCTTGCGGTGAATCCAAAGGATATGACTGTAAAGCAGAATCTTGCAAGATCCTATGCTTCTGCAGAAGATTTTAAGAATGCAAAAATTGTTTATCAGGATCTGATAAAGACTGAACCTTCAAAATGGGATCACTGGCTTGAACTTGCCAGGGTCTGCATTTCTCAAGATGACAAAACAACTGCTGCTGCATGTCTGGATCATCTTAAGAAAAATGCACCTTCATTCCATTCTGATGAAGTCAATGCAATGATGACTGAACTTGGTTTTTAGTTGAATAATTGATTTGATGGGACTGTGCTTGCAGCCCCGTTTTCAAGTCCTTTTTACAAGAGAGAACAATTGCTTTCTTGTGATTGTGGTGAAAACTGGACGTCCATGAGGGCAGTGGGGATCTGGAAGTTCCAGGGCTCCACGTGCGATCTGCGAGGCGGTCTGTGCGTCAAGGACTGTTCCGTCCATTACAGCAGTACGACAGGCTGTTGAAGCAATTGCACAATTCATCAGATCTGCCGGATTTATGCGTCTGTCAAGAACATCCTTCTTCAAATCCGCTTCTTTTCCTTTCCATCTGGCAGGAACTGAAGTGAATTCCCATCTTCCGTTTCCACAGTTTTTACATTCAAAACCTGCTTCCTTAAGTTTATCTTTTATGGCTTCAATGTAATTGTCATCTGCATCGTTGTCTGTCTGGACTGCATAAGGTACCAGCAGCTTCTGTGTTTCTTTTGCCTCAGACATCAGCTGATTGTAAAGCATTCTTTCATGGGCTGCGTGCTGGTCAATTATATAGAGAACATCGTTTTTTTCTGCTATCAGGAATGTTCCCATGGTGCTGCCGACAAAATGAAATCCATCATCTGAATTCGGGATTTCTGGATCTTTTATCGTAATATTGTCAGGCAGGTAGTTAGGCTTGGATGAAACGGAAGCTTCATTGATGAAATTTGCTGATGTTTCCGTGTTTGTGAAAAATCTGGATCGGCCCCCTCCTGACCATGAATGGGTTTTATCTGAAAAATGAGCTGAATCTGTTTTTTCTCTTTTTATGTCACCGTAGGAGACATTGCTGTTGATTTTATATTTTGAGACTGAAGGTTTGTTGTTATCGAAATAAAGATCGGGAGATTCAAAGGCAAGGAGTTTTTCTGCCTCATTTTTTTCTTCGCTCAATGCAAGTTGTGCAAGATCAAGGTTTTCTTCCGATGATGGAAGATCAGAAGAATTTTCTGGAAGCATGGTCTTGACTGTATACTGTTTGAAGAAATTTCTTATTGATGAACTTACTTCATGGTGAAGTGTGCTTATATCCTTGAATCTTGCTTCTTTCTTTGCAGGGTGAATGTTGAAATCAACAAGAGAAGAATCCATCTGCACAAAAAGACAGGCCACAGGGAATGTTCCGTTTGGAAAGTATCCCTGGGTTCCGTAGACTATGGCCTGGACAAGAGAGTATTCCTGTATTTTTCTACCGTTGACGTAGATGAAAATGTCTTTCCTGCTTGATCTTGTTACAGAAGGCTCGCCGATGATGATCGTGAAGGAAAACTTATCGCTGGGTTTTTCGACCTTTATTTCGTAGAAAAGTTCTTCGTTTTCAAAGAACTGGTTTGTCTGCACGAATCGTTCTTTCAGCGACTGACCTGCCGGAAGATTGAGCTTTTCTTCGCCGTCACTTGTGAATGTAAAAGCAATGTCCGGGCGTGGAAGTACCTTTTCTTCAAAAGTTGAGCGGCACATGGTTCCTTCACTGGACGGTCTTTTAAGAAATTGTCTTCTTGCAGGAAAATTTTCAAACAGTCCCTGAGTCTGTACTATTGTTCCGTCTGTAAGAGAGCATGGTGTTATTATGTGGTCTTCCGTGACGGAAGCGTTCATCCTGTTTCCACCGCTGATTATTTCGAGACGGCTTACAGCTGCCATTGAAGACAAAGCTTCTCCACGGAATCCCAAAGTGGAAAGATGGAGAAGATCTGATTCCGTTGAAATTTTGCTTGTTGCGTGAGGCCTTGCACATTGTGTCAGATCTTCTTTTGTCATGCCGCAGCCGTTGTCGACAACGCGGATTTTTTCGATTCCGCCTGATTCAATTTCAACATCAATTTTTGTTGCGCCTGAGTCAACTGCATTGTCCATGAGTTCACGGACAATTGCATTGGGTCTGTCGATGACTTCTCCTGCTGCGATTTTTCTTGCGACTTCTGCGTTTAATAATCTGACTCTGCGCTGTTCTGCCATTTACGATCTTGTTCCTGTGATTTCTGTTGATTCGTTGAAAAGTTCAAGGGATGGTGCTGCTTTTGAAGATGTCCTCCTTGTTTTTTTAGGAGCTGATTCCTCTTCCTCAGCTGCGGGACTGTTCATCAGTATCTGGATTTTTCCTTCCATGGCATCAAGTTCCTTCTCCAGGGATTTTGCCAGCTTGATTCCTTCCTCAAAGTTTTTAAGGGCATCCTCAACACTTATGTCGCTTTGCTTGATGTTCTGTGAAAGTTCCTCTAGTTTTTCAAGCTTTTCCTCAAAGTTTGTCATGTTTTACCTCGTTCATAGTCTTGGACAGCTCTAACAATCTGGATGTTAAGAGTCATCCCTGGATTTCAGTCGACTGTAGCCGTGAATTCACCGGAAGCAGGTCTGATCTTTATTATGTCTCCGGATTTCACCTGACATGAGTCGCGTATAATTGTTCCGTCTTTATCAGTGATCATCGAATAGCCCCTGTCAAAAATTGTCTGTGGATTGCAGTTTTCAAGTGTTTCAACAGCACGGGCAATTCTTTGTCTTCTGTCACGCAATGTATCTTCCATGTTTGTCTTCATGGATTCAAAAGCTTTGTCAAAACGTTCTGAAAAACGCTGCTCTATGTTCTGCAATCTGGTGCGCATGTTCTCAGGATCAAAGGTTTTCAGCAAAAGCCTTAGGTTGTTCAGTCTGTTTTCAATGGAACTGTAAAGATCCTTGCTGAAATAGGATAGATTTTCCAGTATCATGGATTTTTCAGGAATGACTATTTCTGCGGCGGCACTTGGTGTGGGCGCTCTTCTGTCTGCTGCAAAATCACTTAAAGCCCAGTCTATTTCGTGGCCGACAGCTGAAACGACTGGAATCCGGGACTCTGCTATAGCCCTTACGACACTCTCGTCGCTGAATGGCAAAAGATCTTCAAGACTGCCGCCGCCACGTCCAACAATCAGGACATCACACATGTTGTATTCATTTGCAGTTTTTATCATGTTCACGATTGTTGGGGCTGCCATATCTCCCTGCACAAGGGCAGGAAAAACAATTATGTCAACCTTGTCGTTTCTTCTTTTCCGGATGTTCAGGATATCACGAAGGGCAGCACCGTTTGGACTTGTGACGATGCCGACTTTCTCAGGAAAGAATGGAAGAGGGCGTTTCCTTGCCTGATCAAAAAGGCCTTCTGCGGCAAGTTTTCTTTTGCGCATTTCAATCATTTCCATGATGTTGCCTGTTCCGGCTTTTTCCATGGATGTGATTATGAGCTGGTAGTTTCCTCTTGGAGCATAGACGCTGATTTTTCCCCTGACCTGGACCATTGTTCCGTCTTTAGGTTGAAAACCAAGATATTGGGCGTTTCCACGGAACATGACAGCACTGATCTGCGCATCAGCATCTTTGAGAGAAAAATAAAGGTGTCCTGAGGTGCTCGGCTTGAAATTTGAGATTTCCCCTCTGAGAAGGATGTTCTGAAAGGAATTTTCAAGCATTGTCTTGATGAGTTCCGTCAGCTGGCTTACCGTCAGATGATTGTCTTTTTTCTGTTCCAATATTCCTTCCATAATTTTGGGATTGTAAACATTCCATTTAATTTAGACAAGGGAATTCCGATAATGAAATGATGAAGAATTTGGTGTTTTTGTATGCCGGAAACAATCCGACCCATGCTTTTGATGATGTTTTTTCAGGAAAATCTGCCTTCAACCGTTGTCTGGAATGGACAAGAAAAATTCCGGACTGTGGTGGTGTAATTATTTTGTCTTCAACAGAAAATGAAGATAAAATAAAATGCGCGCTTGCTGAAGCAAATATCAATGATTTCAAGATAATCCTCAGGGAAAAATGGCTTTGCCGTGACCTCATTGTCACCATGTCTGCGGAAGTGGCATCTGCAAAAGCTGAAAATGCCGTCTATACTGATTCCAACCGACCTTTCCTTGATGAATCACTTACAGAGGAAGTACTTGCCTGTCATGAAAAATACATCGCGGAATACACCTTTGCCGATGGATACCCTTTGGGGTTTGCGCCAGAAGTTATTCACTCCGGAACTCTGAACATTCTTTCAACCTTCGCAACGGAAACCCATAGGAATGCTGCCGATGTTGAAGTCAGCAGTGAATGCATTTTCAATCTTCTGAAAACCGACATAAATTCCTTTGAGATCGAATCTGTCATCGCTCCTAAAGATTACAGGATGTCCAGATTTGATTTTTCATGCGGAACAAAAAGAAATCTTCTAGCCTGCAAAAATCTATATGAAAAAGCCCTTGAAAAAAATGTAGCATTTACAGCAGCTGAACTTTCAGATCTGGCTCTTGGATGTGCTCAGGTCCAGCAGACTCTTCCTGCATTCTACAATGTACAGGTCAGCCGGAACTGTGCTTCCATTCCAATGTATTCTCCATATCCTGAAGCATATAAAAAGAAATACGGAGTTCTTCCTCTGGAAGCGGAAAATGCAGGTGAGGGCGGAATGTCCCTGGAAAAATTCAACGGACTTGTTTCACAGATCGCAGATTTTTCAGAAGACGCCGTCATTGGACTGTCAGCTTTCGGAGAACCACTTCTTGAAAAAAACATCGTCGCTTATGCAGAGTCTGTTTTGCAGAATAGGAATCTCTCCCTTTTAATTGAGACAGACGGAACTCATGTGACAGCTGACCTTGCTTCAAGGCTTGCTGAAATATCGGGAAAATATGGCCCAAGAAACAACGGTGAAAAAAATATTATCTGGATTGTTTCAATCGATGCAGTTTCCGAGGCTATGTATTCTTCCCTTATTGAATATGGATCTTTTGAAAAGGCTGTATCTTCCGTCGGAATTCTTGCAAAGTGTTTCCCAGGAAGTGTATATCCGCAGTTTACAAGAATGAATGAAAATGAACCGGAACTGGAATCTTTCTACCGCTACTGGCATGATAAAAATTCTCCTTCATCAGGAAATCTGATAATTCAAAAATATGATGACTGCTGCAAGACATTGCCGTCGAGAAAACCTGCAGATCTGGCTCCTCTTGAAAGATTTCCTTGCTGGCATATAAAGCGTGACATGACGATTTTGTCTGATGGATCTGTACCTTTGTGCAGGCAGTATCTTCTTGATTCGTCAATCGGAAATGTTTTTGATGAAGGAATCGAGAAAATTTGGGAAAAAACTCTTGCGACAGTAAACGAACATATTGCAGGAGATTACAGCGAAAAATGCAGGAAGTGCGATGACTACTATACCTTCAATTTTTAATGAACATAAGGTCTCCTATACGGTTCTTGGAGGAGCTGAAAAAAGCGGAAGGGTAACCATGCCTTCCGTAACCTGTGTCGTTTTAAGCCGCAATGCAAGACAATATAGAACAATGATTCTTGAGAATCTTCTTGCCAAAGGTTTCGCAAAGGTGGTCAGTGTAAATCCAAAGACGGAAAAAGGTCCGATAGAACAGCTTGCACATCATTTCCCAACGATAGATTTTCTTGTAGCACTTGAGGATGTTTCGCAGGGAGAATTATTGAATCTTGCCTTTGCTCATGCGACAACGGAATATGTTCTCGTCCTTCAGGAAGAAATGTGCTGTGAAAAAATCTCATTGAATCCTGCAATAATTGACAGAATGATTGAAAAAAAACAGTTCTGCATTGTACCAAGGCTGCACAATGTGGATGGCGGCAGGATACCTGTGAGTTTCATCCCTGCGACAAACCGTTCCGTTTTTGTTATTGAATCTGATTCATCTCTTTCGGACAATCAGAAAACATTGTATTCATATGATTATGCCGGTTTCTACGACCGTGAAAGATTCTGTCTTCTGGGAGGAATAGATTATACGATATCCTCACCTTACTGGCAGAAAATAGATTTCTTTTTCAGATCCTGGTTATGGGGCGAGACAACAACAGTCCTCAATTCCTTTGATTTGAGTTATTCCGGTTCTGTTCCGGAGGAAGATCATACTGTGGAACTGTCATATGTACGGTTTTATCTAAAAAACCTTCTTCCTGTATTTGTGTCAGATCATGGAAGAATTTCAAAGAGTTCGTTCATCAGATTCAGAATGAGAAGTGGTTGTGGCCTTGTGGAATCAATGCGGCAATTCAATGATGCCATTAGATGGACCAAGGAGAATCAGTACAGGTTCAAGACTGATGCTGTATCTCTTATTGAAGACTGGGGAAAACAATGATTTTAAAAACTTTGGCTGATGGAATTAGAAAGATTGCCCGTGGAAAAAAAAGGGTAGTTGTAATAGTTCAGTGCAGAATGTCATCTACAAGACTTCCTGGAAAAGCACTTCTTCCTCTTGGTGGGAAAACTGTTCTTGAATGGACACTTGCCTCGATGAAAAAAATACCGGCGGAAAAATATTATCTTGCAGTTGATGAAGACAGTCGTGATGCATTGAAACCTGTTGCGGAAAAATGTGGATGGGATTTCTATGCAGGTTCCCTGGAAGATGTTCTTGACCGTTTCTGCAATGTAATAAAAATTTCAAAGGCTGACGTTGTTGTCCGTGCAACTGCAGACAATCCGTTCCTTTTTTATGAAGCTGCACAGAAGATGGTAGAAGAATATTTTGAAAGGGAAAAAACAGCTCCATCTGATTATCTCACATATTCAGGTCTGCCTCATGGATCCGGAGTTGAAATGTTCAATGCCCATTCTCTTCTTAAGGCAGCTGAGCAGACAGACCTCCCCTATGACCACGAGCATGTTGGACCTGCACTGTATAATCACACTGATAAATTCAAATGTGATTTCATAAAAGCTCCTGTAAAATACAATCATCCTGAGTATAGAACTACAATAGACACAAAGGAAGATTATCATCGCGCCCTGGAAATAGTTGAACAGATTTCAGGAAATACCCTGGTTGAAGACCCCTACACAACAGACATGATACTTGATGCCCTGGAAATTCCTTCGATAAAAAATCCCGTTCTTCTTGTTCCGTCTGTCAAAAAAGGGCATGGTACTGGACATCTGAGAAGATGCCTTTCCATTGCCAGTGAAAACAAATGGGATGTCTACATTCCTTCAGACGCGGATCTTCCACAGGCAAAAGAACTTGTTGATCAGGCCATTTCCGGTGGTCTTGAAAAATACCATATAATTGATTCTTTCGAGGATCTCTCGTATTACTCGACGGTATTCACTGATTTGTTTTATACAGATAATGAACTTGCCTCACGTTTTTCTTCAAAGGCCACAGTCATAGCAATTGATGAGGGAAATACGAATTCCGATTATGCGGATTATGTTCTTGATGTGCTTCCTTCCGCAAATAAAGATCGTGTTGTAAATATTTCAGCTCCGCATCTTATACCGCGTCCTCAAAAAATCCGTTCTCCTGAACAGGCACAGCTGAAGATCAAGAATGCAGTAGTTACATTGGGCGGTGAGGATCCTGCTGAACTCACTCTGCCTGCTGTAAATGCTCTTTGTAAAAATGAAATTTATGTCACCGCAATAGTATCCTCTGAAAAACAGAAAAATAAAATAGAAGATCAGCTTGATGAAGAGGGAAAGAAGTTTGCTAAAGTAGTTCTACCTGTAGAAAACCTCAAGGAAAAACTCTGCAACTATGATCTGGTTGTGACCCATTTTGGATTCACTGCATTTGAAGCTGCCTACGCCAACTGTGCCGTGATCCTTCTTGGAACAAGTCCTCTTCATGTCCAGCTGTCCGACTCAAGTGGATTCCAGTGTCTTGTACCTTCTCAGATAAATGCGTCAAAAATGAAGAAGCTTCTCGAAAACCAGAGAGCACTCTATAAAAAAATCGATGCTGATGAAAATGAATCTCTTGGAACTTTCACAAAGAGGCTTTCCTGTGGAAATCATTTCATGTGCCCTGTATGCCAGAAGGAAGATGTAAGCATGAACAAAGTTGTTGCAAGAATTCCTGAAAGAACTTTCAGACGATGCAACGACTGCGGCATGGTTTATATCGGCTGGACGGCAAAGGAAAAGCAGACGGAATACAACCGGGCCTACTTCTTTGAGGATTATGAAAAGCAGTATGGAAAAACATATCTTGATGATTTTGAGTCAATCAAATCCCAGTGTGTACGCAGGATGGGTCAGGTTGATTTCCTGTACAGACATACGAAAAAACACCAGCGGAATTCTGTCACACCGTCAGTCCTTGATATCGGATGTGCCATGGGACCATTCCTTTCTGCCGCCAATGATTCTGGATGGCAGGTTTTTGGATCTGACATTTCACAGGATGCCGTAGATTATGTTCAGAAGACATTGAATTTTCCTGCTGTCTGTGCACCGTTTCCAGACGGAGATTTTGCTGAAGAACTTGGAGTTGAGAAATTCGATGCCGTCACCATGTGGTATGTAATAGAACATTTCCAGAATCTGGATATCGTATTGAGGAAAGTATCAGATCTTGTAAAACCAAATGGAATTTTTGCATTCAGCACTCCATCGGGATCTGGTGTGAGCGCAAGGTACAATACCGAGAAATTCTTTCATCAAAGTCCGTCAGATCATTTTACAATCTGGGAGCTTAACAAGGCTGAATCAATTCTTTCAAAATACGGCTTTGAGGTGTGCAGGATTGTATCAACAGGAATCCATCCGGAACGTTTTCCTTATGCCGCCAGAAAAAAAGTGGCAAAGGATTCTTTCATGATGAAGCTTTTGCACGCCTACTGCAGGATATTCAAACTGGGTGATACCTTTGAGATCTACTGCCGCAAAAAGAACTAGCAACTGACAAAAAGAGCTGCATGTCAATGCATATCAACATTTCTTCCCGTCCTATTAAGTAGATTCGTTTTTTTACCGAAAATTCAGATACGATGGGTGAAAAATATGTTTTGATTCTGGGCGCAGGCCTTATGCAGCGTCCGTCTATAGAAGCCGCAAAGGAACTTGGCTATAGAACTCTTGTCATTGATGCAAATCCTCAGGCCGTCTGTGTGCCATTTGCTGACCGTTTTGAAAAAGTCGATCTTAAGGACAGGGAAGCGATCGCAAGCCTCGCACTTTCGCTTAAAGATGACCTTGCCGGTATTTTTACAGCCGGAACTGACTTCAGCGCCAGCGTATCATATGCAGCTGAAAGATGTGGACTGCCATCCCATAGTTTTCAAGCAGCATTGAATGCAAGCAACAAGATCCTCATGAGAAAATGCTTTTCCAGCCACAACATTCCCTCTCCTGATTTTTTCGAGGCTGATGAAGCCTATGTCGCTAACGTTGAAAAAGGAAAGGCTGAAGAACTTTCATTCCCTAAGGTCGTAAAACCTGTTGACAATATGGGTGCCCGCGGTTGCCGCCTTGTTCGCAGCAGGGATGAATTCCTGCCAGCCCTCAAGGAAGCCGTCAGTTACAGCCGTACTGGAAAAGCTATTGTTGAAGATTACATGTCAGGTCCTGAATTTTCCATCGATGCCCTAGTTTACAACGGCAAGGTGACAATCACAGGATTTGCTGACCGTCATATTTTCTTCGAGCCTTATTTCATAGAGCTTGGTCATACAATGCCTTCGTCATGTTCTCCAAAGGTCAAGGCGGAACTCATTGAGTGTTTTACAAAAGCCGTGCATGCCTTAGGGCTGTCATCAGGAGTTGCAAAAGGAGACATCAAGTACACTGAGAAAGGTCCTATGATCGGTGAGATTGCCGGCCGTCTTTCCGGTGGCTACATGTCAGGCTGGACTTTCCCGTATTCTTCCGATGTGAACCTTACAAAGGAAGCGATGAAAATTGCACTGGGGCAGGTTCCTGAAAGCACAGAAAACGATGAAGTTCCGTCTTTGAAATTCAGCCATGAACGGGCATTCATTTCAATTCCTGGAAAAATAAAAAGCATTTACGGACAGGACAATGCCATTGCAGCTCCATTTGTAAAAAATATTTTTTTCCGTGTAAAAAACGGAACTGCCGTAGATTTTCCCCGCAATAACGTAGAAAAATGCGGCAACGTCATCACTCTTTCAGAAAACCGTGAGCTTTCTTTGTGGGGTGCTGAATCGGCTGTATCCCGGATAGTTCTCAGGCTTGAAAAGGAAAACAAAGCGACCGAGGATTATCTTGCAGGAATCGAGCTTCCGTATGAAAAAGGTTTTCCATACAGCATGTTCAGCTTGAGTCAGGAAGAAAGTTCCGCTTTTGAAAAGGAAATTGAAAAAGCAGATGATCTTGAGGAAGGCAAGACTGCTTGCTGCACTTTTGGAGCACTTGCCGTAAAGTTCAGCTCTCTGAAAGATTACAACTACAGAACCATAATGCAGACTCTCAGCATGTTTGACAGCATCTGTCCTGAGCATAAAAAAATGAACGGAAAAAAATTCCTCAAATACCTGCTGAGGGGTGGAATTCAGGCCATATTGTATTATGCCGACAGCCTTTAAAGTGGGGGAACTTCGATTGAAAAAAATACTACTATCCTTTTTGTTCGCATTGACAGTCATTTCTCATACTTTTGCAGACACCGCAAAAAACTCCGATTTTCTTGAAGGTGCGGTCAAGGCCGGCATGTCCTTTTACTGGGATCCGCTTACATCCTGCGGCCTCATTGAAAAAAACGGACACAGGGTATCATTCCATGCAGGTGACGATTTTGTGCTTCAGGATTACAAGACCATCATCAATGAAAAAGCCCCGGTCCTTGAGAACGGAAAACTTGTATCGTCATCACTTTTTTTCAACAGCGTGGAAAATTTCTTCAAGACTGAAGATAATGAAAATCCATACAGAATCGGTGCCATACTCATCGACCCTGGACACGGGGGAAAAGATCCAGGAACAAGTGCCGTCCAGAAAATCGGAGGTAAAAGCGTAAAGCTTGTGGAGAAGGACATAAACCTTAATGTAGGCTTGAAGCTTCGTGATTACCTCAAGAAAGCCTATCCTGACAAGCAGATCCTCATGACGCGAAGCAAGGATGTCTATCTTTCTCTCAACCAGCGCACTGAAATTGCCAACGGTGTCAAGCTCAAGGACAATGAAGCCATCCTTTTCATTTCAGTCCATGTCAATTCCAATTTCAATGAAAGTGCCAGCGGTTATGAGGTCTGGTATCTTTCACCGGGATACAGAAGGCAGGTTCTCAATGCAAAGAGTGCGGGGGAGGAAAAAAGCCTTCTTCCGATTCTCAACAGCATGATGGAAGAGGAATACACTACGGAATCAATTCTCATAGCAAAATTTGTTCTGGACGGAATTACAGCCCAGGTCGGTTCCCAGACGAATTCCCGCGGCATCAAGGCGGAAGAATGGTATGTCTGCAAGAATTCCAACATGCCAAGCGTCCTCATCGAACTTGGCTTTGTAAGCAACAAGAAGGAAGCGGCCCTTCTGCATGATGAAAAGTACTTGCAGAAGATATCTTTTGGAATATATAATGGTCTGCAAGCTTTTGTGACGCATTTTGAGCGTTCGAGAGGGTTTACCGGCAAATAAAATGACATCTGAATCCAATAGAAAAAAAAGTTTCCAGGTCGTTCTTGGCATAATCATAGGTTCATTTATTATTTCTCTCATTTTGTTCTGTATCCATACAGGCGGAACACGCAGGGTCTGCTGTTTCAGGTCCTTTGATTCCGACAGGCTTTGTACCGAGGTAAGGTATTTCCCACGGATGAACAGGATTGAGGCTGTTGAGGCTTTTGTCCAGGATCTGCTTCTTGGACCTTTCACAAACCGTTACAAGCCTATTTTTGCCAGCGGAACCAGACTTGAATTCTGCTTTGCTGACGGGAAAACTCTATATCTTGGTTTTTCTGCCCAGGCTCTCAAGCCGGAAAAGGAAATCTCCGACATTGATTCGAATGTCCAATTGATTCGTAAAAATATTGTGAAAAATTTCACAAATTTTAATAAAATCTGCATATTTATTGATGGAGTTCAGGTGTCTGGCTAGGATTCACAGGCTGTCTGCTTTTTAAGATTTTTCTAAAAAAAATCAAAATAAGTTGACAAAACAAGGTTCTTAATAGATACTTAATTAACAAGGCTACATCAAATATGTATTAAAAGGAGCTTCAAATGAAGAAGACTTTGTTTTTAACTGTTGCTGCAATGCTTTTGGCAGGTTCTCTTG
>JAEDDW010000102.1 GCA_016293645.1 Treponema sp.
TCGGGATGTACGGGACTCGAACCCGTGGTCTCCGGCGTGACAGGCCAGCGCGATAACCAGCTTCGCTAACACCCCATAAGGTTGCTATACTATATGAAATTTTCAGAAACGTGTCAAGCAAGTTTTATGGAATTTTGAAAAAAATTGCCCCATCCATAATCTCAAGTGCACTGTTGTACAAAGGCTTTTAATTGTATAATGGATGCATGAGTATTTTACAGACAATCATTCCGGTTTTCCTGATCATTGCCCTGGGGAAATTCCTTTCATCCAGAAACATTCTCACTGACAGCGGCATATCCAACATCAAAAGCCTGTGCGTTACAGTCCTTCTTCCGGTGATGGCCTTTGACGCCCTCATACACGGAACCTACTCAAGAAATTCACTTCTGCTTATCGGACTTGAATTCTTCATGCTGTTTTCCGCCTGGGGAATCGGATTCCTTTTGAAAAGATTTTTTGACAGATCGATACAGGATTACATTCCATATGCACTGACAACCTATGAAGGAGGTCTTTTCGGATGGGCATTGATCTCCATACTTGTGGGAGAAAAGAATCTTTACTACATCGTCAGCATGGACATCTTCAGCGGCGTATTTGGTTTTACAGTCATGTACATTGGATACAAAATCATCAACGGGGAACAACCGTCAAAAAAAGAGATAGCTCTTTCCATCGCAAAGAACCCTCTCATAATATCCGTAGTACTTGGTTTTACCGGAGCCTTTGTCGGTCTTGGAAAAATCATAGACGAATCCGCATATGCCGGACTCTATTCAAAAATCATCTCCATATTTACAGCACCACTTACAACATTGATCCTTCTTTCCATCGGTGCCGGCCTTGTATTCAACGGTACAGTTCTTTCACGCGGAACTAAATTCGTATTGATAAGAATTTTCATTCAGGCCATCATCTGCATGATCGTCTTCAAGATCATTGACCTCACGATCGGAATGAACAGGATTCTCCTTGCTTCACTGCTGATGTATTTCAGCTGTCCACCAAGTTTCCTGATTTCAATCTATTCACAGAAAAAAGAAGCCATAGAATTTTCTTCAGCGGTGATCAGTCTCCAGATAATTTTTGCGCTGGCGGTTTTCTCGATCCTCTTGATTTTATCGATGGGACTGTGAGCTTTCTTTTTTCCGATTTATACATGTAATTCTACAGTCAATTATTATACAATAGTCTTGTAATATTTTGTCCGGAGGAAATATGTCCGTTTATACAAAAGAAGAAGTAATAGAATTCATTGAACAGGAAGATGTCAAATTCATCCGACTTGCTTTCTGTGACATTTATGGCAATCAGAAAAATCTTGCAATTCTCCCAACGGAACTCAATCGGGCATTTGAACAGGGAATTCCATTTGACGGAAGTGCCATCGACGGATTCACTGATTCTGCCCACTCAGATCTTTTCCTCATTCCAATCGCTTCAACATTGACAGTACTTCCATGGAGATCTACATCCGGAAAAGTCGTGCGCATGTTCTGCGAAATAAAAAAATCAGACGGTTCAGTTTTTGAGAAAGAAAGCCGTCATATTTTACAGAAAGCTGTTCTCGCCGCAAGGGAACTTGGGCTGGACATTACGATTGGTACGGAATGTGAATTCTATCTGTTTAAAACGGATGAGAAAGGAGAACCGACTAAGACTCCTTTTGACAACGCAGGTTACATGTCTGTCGCTCCTGAAGACAAAGGTGAAAACATCCGCCGTGAAATCTGTCTTACACTCAAGGAAATGGGCATCAATCCAGAAAGCTCACACCATGAAGAAGGACCGGGACAGAATGAAATCGACTTCCGCTATGCCTCACCTTTGAAATCCGCAGATAACGTAATGAACTTCATCACTGTAGTCAAAGCAGCCGCCGCACGTAGCGGGCTTTATGCAGACTTCTCACCAAAGCCACTTAGCGGTCAGTGCGGAAACGGTTTCCACATCAACATTTCAGTAAACTCAGAAAAAGGTGAAGAAGTCTTTGAACCTTTCATGGCTGGAGTTCTGTCTCACATAAAGGAGATGACTGTATTCCTCAATCCAACACCAGAATCCTACGACAGACTTGGTTCCGGCAAAGCTCCATCTTCAATAGGATGGGCCAAGGAAAACCGTACCCAGCTCATACGCATTCCGTCTTACACAGGAAATGAAAAAAGATTTGAAGTCCGTTCTCCAGATCCGATGACAAATCCTTATATCGCCTATGCTCTTCTCATCTACGCAGGTATGGACGGAATCAAGAACAATGCTGTCCTTCCTGAACCTTCGGATTCAAACTCAAAACTTGAACCACTTCCTAAATTCTGGGGAGAGGCCGCAGACCTGGCAAGAGAAAGCAGCTTCATCAGAGGCATTCTCAACAACGACGTGGAATCTTTCCTTCATAGATGAAAGGATGACAAATGACGCCCTTGAATAGCCGCAGAAAGGTGCTCATCGTATCAGAAAGTGACACCTTCTTTGACAACATTTCAAGTATCCTCCCTAGAGAACAGTTTTTCCCTATCATCCATGCAAAGAACGGGGGTGAGGCTAGAAGACAGCTGCTGGAAAATGATGCAAACCTTCTTTTGATAGACTGTCCTTTGACTGATGAACACGGCGTAATGTTTGCGGAAAATTTCAGCGACTCCAACATGGGAATTCTTCTTCTCGTCAATGCCGACATGTATGATGAAGTCTGTTCGAAAGTTGAGGAACAGGGAATCGTAACACTTCCAAAACCAAACTCACCTCAGATGTTCTACATGGCGGTAAAAATGCTTGCGTCCATGACGTTCCGGCTGGAAAAACTTGAAGAAAAAAACAGAAGCCTCCAGGAAAAAATGGCTGACATAAGAACTGTCAACAAGGCAAAATGGCTGCTCATCGAAAACAAGAAAATGACAGAAAGCGAAGCCCATCATTACATTGAGAAGAAATCAATGGATGAGCGATTAAGCCGTCGTGAAGCAGCAGAAAGAATCATTGAAAAACTGGAACTTTAGATCACACTGAACAAGCCTAGTCGGCAAATTCAATCTCACCGCTGGAAAGAAGCCTGAGCATGGCCTGGCAGACAACAGGATCAAACTGCATTCCCGCATTGTCTCTGATCTGGTTGATTATCAAATCCGGTGTCATGTGCTTTCTGTAACATCTGTTTGAATTCATTGCGTCAAAGGAATCCGCAAGGCAGATGATACGCGCATAAAGAGGAATCTCATCACCCTTCAAGCCATCAGGATATCCCATGCCGTCATAACGCTCATGATGGTAACGGGCAACGATACAGGCTTCAGGGATTGCTGTAAGACTGGACAGAATTTCAAATCCCTGCAAAGTATGTTTTCTGATGCTCCTGAATTCCTCTTCTGTAAGATGTTCAGGTTTGGAAAGAATATCATCATGAATTCCAATCTTTCCGCAGTCATGGAGAAGTCCGCAATAGAAAACCAGCTGGCATTCCCTTTTATCCAGACCAAGTTCCTTTGCGATCATCTTTGAATATTTTGCGACTCGTATTGAATGACAGCCGGTATAAGGATCCTTCGCATCAACAAAGCCAGAGAAAGTTTCCATTACTTCCTGAATTGCCTGTTTATCGCGTTCTTCCAGCTGTTCAATCTCATTTATCCTCCCCTCAGTAAGAAACAGGAAAAGACATGAGAAAAACCAGATGATGGAAATGACAACAAGAACCTTAAATGCAGGATCTTTTGAAATCCTTCGGTTAAGTCTGTAATAGAATACTCCATGATTGAATTCCAGAGGATACACACTATTGGCGGTATAGACGATGAAACCAAATTTTGCCTGGGAATTTGGTCTGCCAGGAACAGATTCCATCAAAGGAGCTTCCTTTTCTTCCTTGCTTGGATAGTAAATGAAAAAGTCATTTTCCTTCAACGGAAAGTAATTGCTTTCACCATCCTTTATGGAAGAAATATTCAGCATGTTCTTCTTGTAATTTCGCAGATCAATAACCTGGTGAAGTAAAGTATTTCCGTATGTCTGATAGATGCCAAGCTTTCCGCACCATGCATTTTCCAGATAACATTTATCATCGACGATCAGTTTGAGACTCCAGTCGGTAACTTCATAAGGAGTCCTGTTTTCAACAACCGCATCATAGGTCGCACCTTTCATCTGCCACAAGCCAGTCGCCTGAACAGCTTCTTCTGACAGCGCTTTTTCCCAGACATCATTATCACCGCCTCTTTGAAAAACGTAAACAAAAACATCAGGATTTCCATTCATTTCATTAAGACCAATGCTTCGTTCCCGGCTGTTGAACTTCATGTTGCGGAAAAAAACAAAAACAAAAGAAAGAATGATGCAGATGAAAGCAATAATGAGTATTACGAAATTTCCACGATTCTGCTTAGAGATCACTTCAGTTATTCCTCTAATTTATACGGACATTGAATTCAGAAATCATTGTACCCATCTGGAATCTTAGGTTTCGTCTGACTTCATATTTTTGCAGGAATGCTTCAAGCTCTGGAACGACAAGACTTGACTCAACTTTTTCGATGACTATTCTCTGAACTTTCCTGACATCCAAAAGATTCTCTTCAGAAATAAGGGATGGATTTTCCGATTTTACCTTGATCTCAAAATTCAGCCAGGCGCCTGATGTATACATGGAAACATCCATTTTCCTGGCGCCAATTTTGGAACATCCTTTGACTGCGTTTTCAAGAAGACGCTCACATACAACAGCATATTCAAATTCCACGGAACCGATACTTTCCGGAACATTCATGTTGTACGTAATCTCAACACCAGCTCTTTTTGCGTATTGATTAACCTCAAGGATGACCGCATTGAGAGAACGGTTTGCACAAATTCTTTCCTCAATTGTAACGCGTGAATCAGATTTAAGCGTGTTTGCAATCGTTCTGATATCGTCATATTTTCCCGCATCAAGGAGCTCAATGATTTCGGACGTAACGGTCTGCATGGCACAGCTCATTTCTTCCATGCGTGACGACATCATATTTACCTTCTCCGATTCCGTCCTGAGCCTGTCTGAATATTCAGCAAGGAATACAAGGTTCATGTCCCGAAAGTGTTTGCTGTGTTTTTTTGACGTAAATCTTACGGAAGCTGCAAAGGCAAGAATCATGAGAATGAATAGAAGAAGGACTCCAGGAAGACCTTTTGAATCTTCGATGATGTTTACAGGCCATACAGTGAAAGCCGTAACAGCAAGATAGAATATGAAGGGAACCAGACATAGAAATTCCCATCCATTGTCATTGTCATCGCTCTTCTTGAACTGTGACGCAATAAGCTTTACTGAAATGATGAGAATGATCACATGGGCAACTATCTCTACCAGTGCGCTTGCAAAAATATCACCCGTATACTGATAGCTGAACTGACTCAGAATTCCACCTGGGAGAGTATAATCTGAACCACAGAAAGCAATGAACACAGATCTGAAAGTCTTTGTCTTGCTCAAAAAAAGTTCCGTCAACTGAACGACAATGAAAGTGCTTAATGTCATTCCAAGAAATCTTGCATTTCCTTCAAGACAGAAGATTCCAACATAATCAATCAAAGTAGAAATCAGGAAACATAATGAACATATTCCAATGCTTTTTACCCTTCTGAATTTCAGATTTGTGAAAAACATCAGATAAACCAGAAGAAAAAACATTGAGATTCTGTAAGATACAAAAAAGAATAAATTCATAATCCTTTTTATTATATATCAAATTTCTCCATATTTCAAAAGGAAAAGACCGGCTGTTCGATCCCG
>JAEDDW010000103.1 GCA_016293645.1 Treponema sp.
TCAACATCTTCTTCAAGCCGGAAGAAATCATCGACTGGGAAGACAAGACAGCAGCTTATTTCTAATTGAAGTTGCCGTCAGTTTGCAAAACAAGCACGGACGGTTCGACAGGCTCACCGATCCTGGACTCGGCCCAGACTCCCTGAAATGGCATCGTAGCTTCAAGCCGCGGCAGTCGAAGGGTTCGCGTCAACAGCGGTAGTCGAAGGGGTCGTCATTAGAAAGACAAGCACGGACGGTTCGACAGGCTCACCGATCCTAGACTTGACCCAGGCTCACCGATCCTAGACTCGACCCAGGCTCACCGATCCTAGACTCGACCCAGGCTCCCTGAGCGCAGTCGAAGGGGCCGCCTCTGGCAATTTCCGCATTAAAATCTTCCATAAAAAGCAATTTCTTTTCTTGATTATTCCGATCTTTTCAGTCAGAATTAAGTGTTACTACAGAGAGTTGAGCAATACTAAACAAAAAGTCGGAGTCAGTTATGAAAAAGTTTTTCCTTCCATTGCTTGCAATCCTTTTATCTGCAGTTTTTATTTCCTGCGAGAATTTCTTGAGCTCAAATACCGAGTTCAGGGAGAAAATTTCAGAAGAAGTAAAGATCAGTACGGCCTCGTCCGTCAATGTCGTGGTTCTTCCAAAAGCCGGAACCGGTGAAGTCTCCAAGTCTGCCATCGAGGCAAAGGTTGGAGTTCCGTTCATGGTGCAGTTTTTTGCCGACGAGAATGCGGAATTCCTAAGATGGACAGCTTTTTCTGAATATGATGAGACAAAGACGATGGACGATCAGCTGGGGACAACTGTAGTTCAGTATAAAAATGCTGACAACACCAATGAAACCGGGGCCTCCTTTGTAAAGGTTGAGGTGACGATCCTCAAGGACATAGGCCAGGTTACACTTGTTCCGTGGTGTGGAGCACGTCCGAGAGTTACGACGACGGAACCTGTAAACTATTCGACAAATGTGGTCCGCACGACTCCTATCAAGATCCGCTTCTCAAAGGCAATCGACGAGTCATGTATCTCGACAAAAGAAAATCCGGAAATATATAAGAATTATTTTGAACTTTATCAGCGTGATACCGCAAACTCAGATGAGAAATTCATCGACCTGTCAAAATACTTTGATGCTCCAGTGATCAAGAATGAGAAGGAAATCTGGTTCAACTGCAAGGAGAAGACCGATGAAAGCAAATGGCTCAAAGCCGGAAGCGTCATCCGCTTTGTAGTCAAAGGCAGCCTCAAGGATGCGGACGGCGTAAGGTTTGACGATACGACATCGATTGAATTCACACTTGGTGCAAAGGGTGATGGTACGGGACCTATCATTGCAATCAGTGAATTCAAAAACGGAACGAACGACATCCATCAGACGGTCTTTGGAAACTGGGAGCCAAGAAGCGGTGCCGCAGCCGGTGTGTACTATGCAGATACGGATTGCCGTGTGGGCGGCAGCGGAAGCTTTTCCATGAAGGTAAAGGGCGACGACAGCACAACGGGAGACACGGGCCTCATGGGGTTCAGCGTGATCCAGCGCCTTGTGTACGTTCCAAAGGGAGCATACCTTCCAGGCACTGATGATGAGAAAGCAGCGTCTGACATGATTCCCTTTGATGAAGGAAAGACAAAGTGGAATTACCTGAGCGGAATCCTCGAGTCAGACTTCAAGAAGGAAACGATCTTTGAATATAAATCGGAAAACACGGATTTTGAAAAGACGTTTGAAATCGACGAAGGCTTCAAAACCACAAGCGGAAAGACCGTAGACGGAATCTACATGTTTGAGATCACTGCCCTTGACGGCAACAGCAACTACGCATCAAATCCCTGCTATTATTATGTCGTAAGGGATACGACAGCCCCTGATGGTAAGGAAAATGCGGCAAAGGTAAAATTCACTGACGACTGCGGTGTAGCAGTCAACGGCAAGAGATTCTTTGGACGCAACTACAGGACGGTAAAATTCCGCATCGACGGAAAGATCTCCGACTTTGGAACCCAGGGCCTTCCATGGACTGCATGCAAGAGCGAGGAGTGCAGGTGGTATATTGCATTGTCTTCATCTGATACAGAACTTGTACCTGTTGTTGAATGGAAAGCAATTGCTGCCGGAGAAACTTCAATTCAGATGGAAATTCCAGAAGTCTATTTTGCTGATGGGGCACAGGATGCGGTTTTGTATCCTTATTTTAAAGTTGCAGACAGCAGTGAAAATCTAAGTGCAGAAATCTATGTTGGTAATAATGTTTATATTGATGTAACAAAACCAACTGGTCTTCAGATTTCCAGTGGTAATGGTTTTTATGATTCTGTAAATAATAAAATTATTATTTCTTCTGATTCTGAGACCGTGCATTTTTCTGTAATAGATCCGTCAGCAACAGAAAATCCTAGTGAAGGATATATTGTTTTAGTAAAAGATGGCAATGATGAGGTTAGAAGGGACAATACATATACCTTTGAAATTGCAAATGCATATGAATATTACATCAGTGATAATGCGGGAAATAAATCTGACCTTATAAGTGTAAGTGTTGAAAAAGATACGAATCCTCCTGTGATTGAAATTCTGTCCTTAGATAACGGTAAGGATGATATAAGTATTCCTATCAAGCATCAGACTACTTCAGGTGCGATATTGGAGGAAAGCCTTTATACAATCGGAAATTCGGATAATGCTACTGAAGGTTACTGCACAAAAGGATATACATCTGGTGATGTTAGGATAACATTTACGATTACTGAAAATGAAGGAACCCTTGCAGCAAACAGCCTTAAGGTACAGGGCATGACCATAACAAAATATAAAATAGATGATGGTTATTTTGTGAATGCTGATGAAAGCCTTGGAAACGTTATTCCTATTTCTGAAAGTTTCGCATGTAAGGGCAAAGAGTTTGTTGTCTGCGGTAGGCTTACGGGGTGTGCTTTTGATGGTAGTGATGATGGAACAAAAGAAGTGACCGTCACAGTTTCCGATGGAATTAATCCGGCATCTGAATCTTCATCAATAAATTTAAAAGCCAGAAAACCAAAATTCATATTGGAAGGAATTAGTATTAATGACGGTAAGTGCATCTGCAATAATGAAACAAAGGTTGTTTCTTCAAATTATCTGGATAAGGATAAGGATAAACCACGTTTTGTCTTTCAAATGAATCCAGTGACTGATGAACCTTCTGGTTCAAAGGTTTATTACGATATTAGGATTGAGGATGCAAGAATTCTGTATCCTGATAGGAATGGTGGACCCTGGAAAGATACCACTCATATGACACTTGATCCTTCCCCAGTGGTGACAGGTAATTACAGTTTATTCTGCTATGCTAATGATAAGAATGTTTCTCCTAAGGTGACAATTATCAGTCATGACATATATGGTAATTCGGCCACTGAAGAATACATTATGAAATATGATTATGAAGGTCCAAGGTTGTTCTTTGGAGACGATGAAGTTAGTTCTGATGCTACATATTGGGTTCCAAAAGGAACGGACTCTGTAAAATTTAATGTGGTTGATTCAGGAATTGGAGTAAAATCCTATCTTTTCATGAATGGTGATGACATCGTATATGGTACAGATGATTTTGTCGAACTACAAGATGGTGATAAGTATACATATGAGTTAATTGACCTCTTTGATAATGAAAGTACGGGGTCTGTTAAAGTTCAAAAAGATTCTCTAAAACCTTCAATTGAGATTAAAGAACTCAGCGGTCTTAGTACGTTGAAAGATGCGTTGGGGAAATATAAACATGTTACTGGTTTTTATAGGAACAAAATGTATCTCCATATAAAAATTACGGAAACAGGTTCTGGCTTGGCAGATGAAGGAGTTTACTTCCCGAAACAAAGTATCAGTCAATTTTCTTATGATGGTGAAACATGGAAAAATGATATCTCTGGTGAACATTTCTTCCCGATTTCTGGTGTGACAGAAAGTTCTGGAAAGGATTTGTATTTCATATTGGAAGCAAGCAAAGCGGATAATGTTATGGTTGTGAGTGCTATTGATAATGCAGGTAATAGAATCTCTACATCGCAAAGTTTGACATATGATGGTTTTGGTTGTAAAGATTTCAATGCTTATTCAACAGATCGTGAAAATATCAAATCGGGGACGTATAATGGTGCAACTGCTTTCCAATGTACAACTGGTCAGATCTATTTCTACCCAAATGATACCAACGAAAAGACGAAGTTTACAATTAACAATTATAAAGACAGCACGCGAAAATATGCTGATGGAGAAGATGGCTGTGGATTGGGTGATGTAGAATTGATGAAGGATTATTCCCCCGTAGATCTGACTTCAATGGGTATAGAGAAGGAGATTGCATATGAAGACGGTACAACAGATGTTAAGTCTATAACCTTAACATTCCCTGCTGGTTTTTATACTGGAAGTGGCTATAAACTCTATATTTATGATAAACTTGGCAATTTCTGCAATCCTTCTTTTGAGATAAAAGAACCTTAAGTTTTATTTAATTGCTTTTCTAAATGTTTAGCCGCAGGCATCCGCCTGCGGCTTTCTTTGTGCGCTGTTATGATTACGCAAGATTGCTGACATAGGGTGCTGTACTTCGATAAACTCAGCAACCGCATCGTCGAAGTATCCTGGGGTTGCTTTTCGATTTGAGTAATGGTCTCCGATTCTGGCTGTTGATGATGGTATGAATTGACACCATATATGATACCATTTATAATATAGATACATGGCTCAATGGGAGAAACTGCTTTTAAAAATCAAAAGCTTAAACAAGGATCTAAGGTTTTCGGAATTGCGTAAAATTCTTGAAAAATATGGATATACAATGACCTCTCCTTCAAGTGGAAGCAGTCATTATACATTCAGAAAGGACGGCTGTAATCCTATTACCTTTCCAAAACATGAACCTATAAAAGTCGTCTATGTTAGGATGGTTAAAGCTGTTGTTGAATCAGAGACCGCAAATCAAAGCGAGGAGTGAAATAATGAAAACTTTGGAAGAATACATGAAGTTACCTTACAAACTCGAAATTGTTCCTGATACTGAAGAATCAGGTTTTGTTGCTTCTTATCCAGAACTGCCAGGATGCATAACATGTGGTGACACAATTGAAGCGGTTGCAATAAATGCGGAGGATGCCAAAAAAGAATGGTTGAAATCTGCAATTACTCAGAAGCTTCAGATAAATGAGCCGGAAAGTTTTGAGTCTTACTCAGGACAGTTTAAACTTCGTCTTCCTAAAAGTTTGCACAAAACTTTAGCAGAGGATTCCAAAAAGGAAGGTATCAGCATGAATCAATATTGCGTTTATCTGCTTTCAAAAAATTCTGTTGAACATGCAATTGTCACTCACTAGATTTGTCTTTCTAATTGTGGCCCCTTCGACTGCGCCCTTCGACAGGCTCAGGGACCACTCAGGGATCCTAAGTATTGCGCTCAGAAATCCTAGGAGGTGCGCAGGACTGCTGCCTCTCTATGAGATCTCAGGATCGGTGAGCCTGGTCGAACCGTCCGTGCTTGTCTTTTCTAGATGGCGGACCCTTCGACTGCGCCCTTCGGCAGGCTCAGGGACCACTCAGGGGTCCTAAGTTTTGCGCTCAGGGATCCTATGAGGGCAGACCTAGGATTCAAGTTTCTTTGACACCTGGATCACTTCTTCCAGCGACATGTCAAGGATCTGTGCTATCTGATCTGGTTTCATCATGTTTGAACGCAACAGGTTTTTTGCCGACTCGATTTTCTGCTGCC
>JAEDDW010000027.1 GCA_016293645.1 Treponema sp.
GAAAAGTGTAAGGAATATTCTGGTAAATGTAAAAATTAACCTAACAAGAAGTTCACAGCCCACTGGGCTGGTAGTTTTATAGAAAAATAAAATTTGAGTTTAACATTTTTATCCGTATCAAAAAAAGGAAGTGTAATGCTGGTGAATTCCTTAAGAAATATAAAGACCAAATGAAAGAACAGTTAGGAACTGATGTAAATTTTGATGTATATATGGATTTTATAGAAAAATATATTGGTAAAGACGATTTGCCAAATGCATTGGAAGAACCAAAATATGCAATCAGCTTAAGTGTTTTCAAAAATGATGAAATGACTTGTGGCGCTTCAACAGATGGAATTGATGATTATTACTATACACTCGCATCTCCATTGAATGCGGCTGGTGATATGGACATTGAAGCAGTTGTTCTTGATTCTTTTCACTGGTGCTGGGATGCATATATTTCTATGTCTAGAAGATTTCAGGGAAGTTCTAATATGATTAATGAACTTGCCCAAGGTGCAGATGTAAAAGATTATGTAAATTCAAACTGGCCATGGTGGCGTGTTGCTTATGAAAATGTTTCACAGGCATTAACTGCAAAAATTTGTGCCGATAGAGCAGATGCAATATTAGAAAATGCAAAGAATAGTGGTTTGAAAAATGTAATGCGCCCATATAACGCATTGACTGTTTACGAACAAAACCGCGATGAATATCCTACACTTGATTTATATATTGATGAATTGAATAAAGCTTTGTTTGTAGAAGAATAAATAAAAAATGAAAGGCCATAAATTTAAATTTTATGGTCTTTTTTAGTTTTGGTTATTTCAATGTATACCATATAGCCAAAATAAATTTCTATTTGGAGTAAATTTTGAAAAAATTATTGTTCATATTTTTGTTCTGCATGCTTACAGTAGCAGCTGTTTTTTCGCAGGAAAAACTTAATGTTTATTATGAAGATGATTCTGTAATCTTTTGTAGCAGTGATTACATTGATACTTATTTGATTGCTGCTGCATTAAATAAAAAGTTTGATAATGTAAATATTCGTGCAAAACCTTGGAGAGCTGCAAAAAAATATTTTTTAAATTATTCAGACCATGATTTTGTAAAAAATCTTGATAAATACACTGGTTATACAGACAATAGCTGGAGTAATTTTAATGTTATTTGGCCACTTATGAATTATGGTTTTTATGGTGATTCAAATAAAATTCCTAATGATAAAGTAAAAACAAATGCATTTGGTTCAAAGAAAAAATTTCAAACCTTCCTTTTGGCACTTGAAAAATTCTATAAAGATACAAACGCTGCTGAATTCTTTAACTCTATGCAGGAATATAATGAACAATTTCAGCAAGGTGTAGATTTGTATACTGAAAATGGAAAAATTCATAATTATTTTGAATCTATGGAAAAATATCTTGGTACAGATAATCTTCAAAATAAGATGGATAACGTTAAATATGTTATTTTTTCCAGTCTTTTCAGAGAAGATTATGGCGCATCTTTCATTACTTCTTCAAATGAAACAAATAACTTGTTAATAGGTTTTAATCATCCTATGAGCTGGAATACTGGTAAAATAGATGTTGATTTTGTTGTAGCAAATTCAATCCATGAGTTCTTTCATAATTACATTAACAGATATGTACAGGCTCGCTCTTCAATGATTGAAGGCCTTGCAAAGAAAAAAGACAAAAAAGATTTTGGCGGGTATGGTCCATACGCTACAATGCCGTGGTTTAGGTTGGTTGATGAAAATATGGTTCGTGCTGTAGAAACAAGAATATATGCAGATATATTTGGAGATGACCAGCAGGCTTATGATTATATTTTGAAGGAACAAGTAGAACGTAATAATTTTGCTAGTTCTCTTCGTATGTACAACGTTTTGCCCGAATATGAACAGAACCGCGATAAATATCCTTCTCTTGATTTGTATATGGATCCTCTTATTAAAGCTTTGTTTACTGAATAACTGCCTGCGCTTAAAGAAGGCGGAATTACAGCATCTACAATGTTAGACCCGCGCCTGTTGTAAGAATTAAGCCTGGTAATGCCGTCTTCGTTTTCAACAAACACACCCTGATTCTCATCTTTAATGTCAAAATTCAAGTTTCTGCCCCTAAGCCTAAAAGCTTTGCCTGCCTTAATGTTCAAATCCTCACATTCGCTTGCATCTTCATTCAGGGCAAAAAGCCGGTAAATCTTTCCTTCGCTTGAATTATCCGGCGGAATCTGCTTGTATTCAAGATTAGCTTTTACGCCCGTTACGGTTTGAGAATTGGGAATAAAAGAGTAGGTAATCTGATGATTTGCATTACTTGGCGAAAAAGCTTCCTGAATGGAACTGCATGTACCGCTGGCATTAACTTTAAGCGTTCCAAATGCACGCGGGGACAGACTCCAATAACATATTGTTTCAAATACTTTCTTCGTTCTGGGGTCTGTCCCCCTTTGCACGAAATCTGCAAATCAAACCCTCCATTTGATTGATTTCTGCACCGCATTGCAATTGTAAAACACCCATTCTGTGTTATACTTAGGGAAGAGAATCGTATTTGCGGTTTATTATTCCAAATTAATTTTCTTAAAATAGGCTTAAATTTATGAAGAAACGAACAGGAATTGTAGTTCCACTTTCAGCACTTTATACGGAAGACTGTCCTGCTTGCGGTGACTTTCTTGCACTCAAGGACCTTGCGGATTTCTGCGGCAAGGCAGGATTCTCTGTAGTTCAGCTGCTTCCTGTAAACGACACGGGCACACAGTCCTCACCTTATTCCGGCTTGTCTGCATTTGCGCTCCATCCGCTTTACATAAGGATCAATGCCCTTCCTGAATTCAAGGCAGCGATGAAAGGAAACAAGACCTTTTCCACGGCATACAAGGCTTTTGAAAAAGAATTCACATACAAGAGAAGATTTGACTACGATGCAGTTCTCGGTGAAAAGATCAAACTGCTTCATCTTCTGTACAATTATATAGAAAAGAAGAACACACCAAAGGCAAAAGGTGGAATAACATCAGCCCCAAGCGAAGAAGCCGAGAAGCTTGCAAAGGAAATGGCCGCTTTCGTACGCGACAACAAGTGGATCATTCCATATGCGGTTTTCAAAAACATCAAGGACGAGAACATGCAGGCCAGCTGGAAAAGCTGGGAACCTTCACTTCAGAAACTCACGAGGGACCAGATTCAGCTCAAGTGGAAGAACAAGGCAAAAAAATCAAGTCACGACTTTTTTGTCTGGTGCCAGCTTAGGGCAGCCCAGCAATTCAAGGAAGGCGCAGAAAGTCTCCGCGCAAAGAAGATCATACTCAAGGGAGACATACCTATCCTCATGAACGAAGACAGCGTCGACTGCTGGACATGGCCGGAGTTCTTCCGCCAGGATCTGCGCGCAGGTTCTCCACCGGACGGCGGAAATCCTATGGGTCAGAACTGGGGATTTCCTACATACGACTGGGACCGGATCGAGGCAGACGAGTACACATGGTGGAAAGACAGAGTCAAGACCAGCGCACAGTACTATGACGCATTCCGCATCGACCACATCCTGGGCTTCTTCAGAATCTGGGCAGCTGCGGAAACTGAGACGACAGCATATCTTGGACATACGATTCCATATGCCGACTTCACGAGAAAAACTCTCAACGAACTTGGCTTTGACGATGACAGGATAAAGTGGATTTCGGAACCTCACATTCCAACCGGAACGATCGAAAGCATCACCTGGAACCACGACGAGGCGACGGCGATCCTTGAAAAAGTTTGTGACCGCGTAAAGACCGAAGAACTGTGGACTTTCAAGAAGGAACTCACAGGCGACAGGGAAATCTATGGCATGCATTTCTCAGACGACGAAGGGAAAGACAACGCCATTAAAAATGCCCTTGCGGAAAAATGGAGGGACCGTTCCCTCATCCAGATAAAGAAAGATCGTTTCATCAAGGTATACGCATTTGAGAATTCCACCTCATGGAAAACCCTTTCATGGGAAGAACAGGAAAAGCTCAGGAAGCTCTTTGCGGAAATCGATGAAAAGGAAAACAAAATATGGGGCAAGCAGGCGACATCGACTTTGTCTGCCATCGTTCATGCCAGCGACATGATTCCATGTGCAGAAGATCTTGGAGTTAATCTTCCTGTAATGCCGGAAGTTCTTAAAAAACTGGACATTCTTTCACTTAAGGTAATTCGCTGGACCCGCCAATGGGATAAACCAGGGCAGCCTTACATTGCATTCGAGGATTATCCTGAACTGAGTGTTGCCACGACATCCGTTCATGACAGCACGACTTTGCGCCAGTGGTGGAACCAGGAAAAGGACAGCGTCTGGGCTTTCCTCAATTCGATAAAGGAAGAAAAGAAGCCGGACGGGAATTCCGCCTTTACCCCTGAGATCGCCGAATACGTCCACAGACAGCTTGCAAAATGCAGAAGCGCACTTCTCATCAATCCGCTTCAGGATTATCTTTTCCTTGAGCACTGCTTCTTCCTTGAAAATGAAAATGACGAGCGTATCAACATTCCCGGCAGCGTAAATACTTTCAACTGGACATACAGAATTCCGGTTACAATAAAGGAAATCTCGGAAAACAAAAGTCTTTTAAGCAAGATAAACCTGATCGTAAAAGAGCATGACGGAGAACAGGAGGAATAGAATGAAAATTTCGCTGAATGAATTTCACATCAACAAGAATATAAGAAACAGATGCCAGTTTGAGGAAACTCTTTTTGCCTCGACAGGAAATGCAATCTTCACGAATTTTGCCGCAGTCCAGAGATTCCAGGTGAAGCTCAATGAAGTCTTCGAGGAAAGAGGACAGAACGAGCAGAAAGTTTCAGCCGGAAACCTCAACGCCATGGGCCTGATTGATGAAATTTTCCATCACGTCTGCCTGCTGTTCCGCAGAGACAGGGCTCCTGATGCTTTCAAGAACATCCTCGCAGATCTGGACAGAACCCTTGGAGCTCAGGAAATGGATAAACTTCTTCTTGAGTTCATGGATGAATTCCCTCCTGTGGAAGTCTACCAGGGAAAGATTTCTCCGGAACAGTTCCTTGACCGCAACTGCTGGGACGAAGGAGTTAAGCGCGAAAGAAGCAACCGTGAGCAGGTTCTTGAGGAAATGATTCTTCTTCACCTTGCAAACGAAAACCCGGCATTCCATCCGTTTGCAATTCTCTTTGATGATGAAAAGCTCAAGAAAAATCCAAACTACATAAAGACCTGGATACAGATAAAGGCATTCTTTGAAACACAGCCTGTATTTGGTCCAAAGAACAATACGCTGATCAACATGCTCAAGGAACCGGTCCTTGCTTCCCCGACATCCCTCAAGGGACAGCTTGACTACATCCGCACATACTGGACTTCAGTCCTCGGAGAATGGATTCTCCGTCTTCTTGAGGGGATCGACACCATCAACGAAGAAGAAAAGGCAGCCTGGCACCCGACAAACGGTGGCGAAGTTTCAATGGACGCCTACAGTTTTGACGACAACGACCTGATGAAAGAATACGAAAGGTTCAGTCCAGACCGTGAATGGATGCCTAAGGTAATCCTCATGGCAAAGACAGTACTCGTATGGCTTTATCAGCTTTCAAAAAAATACGACAGGGACATTACCCGCCTTGACCAGATTCCAGATGAGGAACTTGATGCCCTCCGTGATGCCGGTTTCACGGGATTGTGGCTCATCGGTCTTTGGGAACGTTCAAACGCATCAAAGAGAATCAAGCAGATCAACGGAAACCCTGAGGCAGCTTCTTCCGCATATTCACTTTTGAACTATGAGATCGCAGGAAACCTTGGCGGATGGCCTGCACTGGAAAACCTGCGCTGGCGTTGCTGGCAGAGGGGAATTCGCCTTGCTTCCGACATGGTACCAAACCACACTGGTATGGACGGCGACTGGGTAATAGAACACCCTGACTACTTCATCTCGACAAAAGACTGTCCAAGTCCAAGCTATACTTTCAACGGTGAAAACCTGAGCCACGATGGCCGCGTAAGCATTTATCTTGAAGACCACTACTACAGCAAGAACGACTGCGCTGTCTGTTTCAAGCGCGTTGACAACCAGACTGGAGATGTTACATACATCTATCACGGCAACGACGGAACCGGAATGCCATGGAACGACACAGCACAGATAGACTACCTGAACCCTGTTGCACGCGAAGCAGTCATGCAGCAGATTTTAAACGTTGCAAGGAATTTCCCTATCATCCGTTTTGATGCCGCCATGGTTCTTGCAAAGAAGCACATCAGGCGACTCTGGTATCCACAGCCAGGACACGGTGGAGACATCTACAGCCGCAGCCGTTACGCACTTTCAAGCGAAGAATTTGAAAACCGAATTCCAAATGAATTCTGGCGCGAAGTTGTTGACCGCTGTGCCCAGGAAATTCCTGACACCCTTTTGCTTGCAGAAGCATTCTGGATGATGGAAGGATACTTCACACGCACCCTTGGCATGCACCGCGTTTATAATTCCGCCTTCATGAACATGCTTAAAAAGGAAGAGAACCAGAAGTACCGCGACACCGTAAAAAACACCATCAAGTTTGATCCGCAGATCCTCAAGCGCTACGTAAACTTCATGAACAATCCTGATGAAGAAACAGCAGTCGCCCAGTTTGGACGCGGAGACAAATATTTTGGTGTCTGCACCTTGATGATCACAATGCCGGGTCTTCCAATGTTCGGTCACGGTCAGCTTGAAGGCTACGAAGAAAAGTACGGAATGGAATACACCCGCGCATACAAGGACGAGCAGGTTGATGAAGGATTGATGAACGGACACCGTGCACTCATCTTCCCTATCATGCACAAGCGCTATCTTTTTGCCCAGGTTGAAAACTTCCTCTTCTACGATGTATGGAACAACGGCAGCGTAAACGAAAATGTTTTTGCCTATTCAAACTTTGTTGGCGACGAAGGAACAGTCGTCTTCTACAACAACAAATATGACAGTGCCCAGGGATGGATAAAGCAGTCCTGTGAATACGCAGTAAAGATCGGCAGTGGTGATGACGACAAGAAAATGGTGACAAGAAGTCTTGGAGAAGGTCTTGGCCTTACCTACGGCTGGAACCATTATGTCGTCCTTCATGAGCAGAGATCAGGACTCTGGTTCATCCGCAAGTCGGACGATATCATCAACAACGGAATGTTCGTCATGCTCAAGGGATTTGAAGCCCAGGTATTCACGGACGTGCGCCAGGTAGTTGACTCGGAAGATGGAAAGTATGCAAAACTCTGTGAGCTTCTCAATGGAGCCGGAACTGAAGACATCGAAATTGCATGGCAGGAATACCGATACAAGGAACTATATACGGAACTTGGAAAATTCGTGACTCCGGAATTCCTTGATGACATACATCTTCTGTTTACTCCAAAGTCTAAGCTTGAGAAGAGCATGAAAAAACCGGTGCTCAAAACCATACTTGCAGCAGTCAAAGACAGTGCGCTTTCATACTATGAAATGGAATCCAGATTCGCACTTGATTCCGAAGCAGAAAAGAAAGCCGCTGAGACAGTCGAAAAGAAGACTGCAGCAAGGAAATCCGTTTCAAGAAAAGCTGCACGTGCAGACGCAAAGTCCACTGAGGCAACTCCGGAAGAAAAATTCTCTGCATTCACAAAACAGATTGAATATCTCCACAAGATTTTTGAATCAGCCCAAAAATCAAGCCTCAAGAGAAATGCAGTGAAGGCAACGTTGGATGCTGAAATCTATCAGGGATTTGAAGAAAACAGACTGAGCGCAGAAATTCTTGTCTGTTTTGCAGCTGTTTCTTCAGCGGGTTCCGACAACCTGATCAAGTGGGGATTCAACAGAAAACTTTCAGACCTCCTTGGGAAGACTGATTTCGCGGAAAAAGAATTCGGTGCATCGGTCAAGGAGATGAGAAACGTATTCACACGTATCTTCATCTGCTCGAAAATCAGCAGGTTCAATTTCTGCACATCGGAATTTGTAAGATCCACATATGAAGTTGCAAAACTTCTTGTAAAGGATGAACACGCATTCCTTCTTTCCGGTGCACACAGTTACGACGGAACAATCTGGTTCAACAAGGAAAGGATGGACAGCACATTGTGGTATGCCCTTACATCAAACGCAATGCTCACATCAAGAACACTGCGCGATCAGATCTACAGTCTCTTCCGAACTCTGTCGGCCGCTAAGGAAAAGGCTGAGTACAAATGCCAGAACTTTACCAACGCCCTGATGCCTGAAGAAAAAAAGCATGCAGCAAAGAAAACTGCCGCTTCAAAAAAAGAAACCGCGGAAAAGAAAGTGACTGCAAAGACCACAAAGGCCAAGGTGGAAACCAAAAAGAAGGAGACGGCAAAAAAAGCCGCAGCTCCTGAAAAAACCGCCGAAAAGAAAACTGCAACAGTAAAGAAGACTGAAGCTGCAAAAAAAACCTCTGAAACAAAGAAGACGACAGCTTCAAAAAAGACGGTTGCAGGAAAAAAGCCTGAAGCTGCAAAGAAAACCGCCGCTTCAAAAAAAGAAACCGCGGAAAAGAAAGTGACTGCAAAGACCACAAAGGCCAAGGTGGAAACCAAAAAGAAGGAGACGGCAAAAAAAGCCGCAGCTCCTGAAAAAACCGCCGAAAAGAAAACTGCAACAGTAAAGAAGACTGAAGCTGCAAAAAAAACCTCTGAAACAAAGAAGACGACAGCTTCAAAAAAGACGGTTGCAGTAAAGAAAACAAAGAAGTAGAAGCAGAAGGGGCTGTACCACAACGTGGCACAGCCCCTTCTCATTTTCCGTAAAAATCTAGAACATTCTTCGCAGGTTCAGTGAGTTCAAGATTGAAACCAATGATTCACTGCCGTCTGGTGAAATAACCGGCCTGTCCAAAGAAACAGGTTTAAATGCAGAAGCAACATTTGCAGTTCTTTCCGGACACTCTCCAAGATTATGCTTGAGGAACTGTTCATCAATGGAAGGCGCATCTCTTGCAACAAGAACCACAGCACCGTCGCCGCCGTCTGTGACATCACTGCGTCTGCACGCTGCGGCATAGGCTGCCGATGTGTCATGGTCCGCATAGACCTTGTACTTCATGAACAATTTCTTGCATGCATCATCAATATCGTCTTCTGAAACCTGAGCCGGAAAAACAAAGCTTCTCATCATAAGCGAGTTTGCCTTGAATACCTGTTCAAGACGTTCAATGTTGGAAGGACTTGCAGGATCCGCAGCAAGCCTTTCATTTACAGGAAGCAGGCTGTCGGTAACCATGCAGTTGCCCTTGGCATCAAGACAGAGGTTTGTTGAAGACGGAACAATGAATCCGTTTACAGGAAGTGAAAAACGCCAGCCATAAAGTCCCGAAATAAGGTTTCCGTAGTTGCCGGCAGAAAAAGCATAATATATGTTGCCATTGACTGTTTTCTTCAATCTTGAAAAAGCATAGGTATAGAAAAATGCCTGAGGAAGAAGACGTCCGATATTGGCAGTATTGGCAACAGTCAGATGGTATTTTTCAACCAGTTCACGGCTGGCAAAAATTCTGCGCACAAGATTACGGCAGTCCTCAATAGTTCCGTCGACCTCAACAGGGAAAATATTGCCTCCATTCCAGACAAAATCGCTTTCGTCCATACCACGGAGACTTCCCTTTGGGCAAAGAAGTACCGACTTGAGAAGTTTCTTGTCCTTCATCGCCTTGGCCATACAGGCACCAAGTTCGCCTGTAGTCGCATCAAGAAGAATTGCCTTTTCTCCATCAAGCTGAAGGATTGTTTCAAGAGTTGCTGTAAGATAGGAAACTCCATAATCCTTGAAAGTACCAGTGGCACCGTTGTAAAGCTCAAGAAGGAAAAGGTTTTCATCAAGCTGTCTGAATTCAGGATTGTTCTTGAAAGCCCTTGTTGCGATGGTCTCACAGATGATTGGGCTGAATTCATCATTGATCATGGCAGAAGTAAGTGCGCCCGCCAACGATGAGAATGATGTGTTTTCATCTGCGTATAGAATCCAGCGGCGAAGATCAACGGAATCTTCCGGTACATACAAACCGCCGTCAGAAGGCATGCAGTCAAGAACAGCCTTCTTGAATCCCGCTTTGTTATTGCTGTCGCGGGTACTGAAAAATTTCATCTATAAAATCCCCTCTTTTATTGAATCGTCTTTCCTATTTTTTATGGCGACGGTCAAGTTCGTTGTAAACATCCTGCCAGGTAACACCTTCTTTGTACATAAGAACGCTCACAAAATAAAGGAGATCAGCTGCCTCCCAGATGACTTCGTCTTTGCCTTCTGCCTCGCAGATTTCTTCCGCCTCTTCTTCTACTTTCTCGCGGACACGTTTGTCATTGAGAGTTGCTGTATAGCTGCCCGGACGTGGGTTAGCAAAACGTTCCGAAATTGTTCCGTAGAGACGTTCCATAGAACTTTTTTCATCAGGCTCTGCACCAAAGCAAGTGAAGCTGCCTGTATGACATACACCACCATGAGGAATGACAGTAGCAAGGATTGTATCCCTGTCACAATCAACACGCATCTTTACAACTTCAAGGAAATGACCGCTTGTCTCACCCTTTGTCCAAAGAACATTTCTTGTACGGCTGAAGAACGTAAGCTTTCCTGTTTCAAAAGTCTTTGCAACCGCTTCCTTGTTTGAATATCCCATCATGAGGACTTCGCCATTGATGCTCTGTGCAATGACAGGAATCATTCCGTCTGTCTTTTCCCAGTCAAGGCATGCCATGAAGCTGTCCTTGAGTGAAACGGCACCGGTGTAAAGGGCCATTCCAAGCTGAACGTCACAACCGAGTTTCTCAAGTTCCGCAATCTGCTCAAGACTGTTTACACCGCCTGCTGCAACAACACGGCACTTCACTGCTTCACGGAGCTGACGGCACATGTTCATGTCGGTACCCTGCATGCAGCCTTCCTTCTCAACACATGTGAAAAGAAGTTCAGAAGCATATTTTTCCGCTTCCTTTGCACCCTCGATGAGGGAAATGTTTGCAGTCTCAGTCCAACCCTTGAGGGCAATCTTTCCATTAATGGCATCAACAGAGATGATGACGCGCTGCTTGCCGATGGCTGCAACAAGTTCCTCAAGGAATGCTGCGTTAAGGATAGGATCGCTGTCAGCCTTACGGTCTGCATTCCATGCCGCAGATCCAACAATGACTTTTTCGGCTCCAAGGGAGATGAGTTCCTTAGCTTTCTTTACGTCACGGATTCCGCCGCCTACGCGAACGTTTCCCTTTCTCAAAAGTGACTTCAAGAGTTCAGTATTTGGTGTATTGCCCTTTGCATCTGTATTGCGCAAAGCCTGGTCAAGGTCGATGATCGCAACTTCTCCGTATTTATTGAAGTCTGCGATCAAAGCATCAGCATCATCACGCTGGAGAACAAGATCCTTGCCATTTTTCAACTGGACAACATGTCCGTCTTTCATATCAATAGAAGCTATTACCATGCGTCCATTTTATAAAAAATCTTACTAAAACACAACAAACACCAAAGAACCTTGGAGTTCCGGCTGAATCCTCATTTTTTTGTTTTCAATCCGGCATTTTCCTACTATAATTACAGTCATAATGTTAAAAAAGTTTGGAAAATTCATCAGAGGGAGATTTTCTTCTTCCGGATATCTGCTTGGCTACATCGGCCGGGTTTTCAAGACCTCATTCTTCTTTCTGACGCATGAGAAATCAGCAAGAAAAATTCTCATAATGCAGCTTCTGTTTACCTTCATAGAAGCTCTTCCCCTCATTGCCCTTCTCTCTACTGCACTTGGTTCAGCAATCTACCTTATCGGCTACAAATTCCTCCTTTCCTTTGGACGTGAAAGCCTCATATACAAAGTTCTCGTAATGACAATAGTTCAGGAAATAGGGCCTCTTCTTGTCGCATTTGTCGTGACAGCACGTTCGGCCACCGCCATAGCAACTGAAATCGGCGGCATGGTGATCAGCCATCAGATCGAAAGCTACATTTCGTTTGGAATCGATCCCATCAGCTATCTTGTAGCTCCTCGATTCCTTGGCGTAACGGCATCTGTTTTTTTTCTCAACCTCTATTTCTGTCTGTGCGGAACTTTCGGGCCTTTCCTTGCTTCACTCATACTCAATCCCGTACAGGCATCGGACTACCTTTCTGGAATTTTCAGAAGCTTTGACCTCATGTCCATCTGGGTTTCCATCGTGAAAAGCATTGTCTTTGGAATGATTGTCTCCATCGCATCCACATATTTCGGTTTCAATGTTGAACGCGCGTCTACGGAAGTTCCGGTTGCAGGGATTGCATCGGTAACAAAATCCTTCATGTTCATCATTGTCGCAGACGTATTGATAATAATCATGGTAGCCATGAGGTAGCAGAACAGATGGCTCTTTTTTCCTTAGAAAACATTACATGCTATTCACGCAACATGACTCCACTGCTTAAAGGTGTTTCCTTTGACATTGAAAAAGGTTCCGTGATTCAGCTGGACGGGAAATCAGGAAGCGGAAAATCAACGTTGATAAAGATCACCGCGGGAATTCTTGTTCCCACATCGGGGACAGTATATTTTGAAGGCACCGACATCCACAGAATGAACGACAGGCAGAACAAAGCTTTCAGAAAAAAAATGGCCTTCATCTTCCAGGACTCAGCCCTTTGGGCAAACCAGAATATCTTTCAGAATCTTTCGCTTCCATTGCAGATCCATCATCCGGACATGCCACTGCAGGACAGGATCCAGGAAGTAAAAAACATCTGTCACCTTGTAAACTACGAACGCTCCCTTGAACTCAGACCAGCCGACCTTTCCATGGGAGAACAGAAAAAAGTCGCTTTTGCCAGAGCGTTGATATTGAGACCAGAGATCCTTTTCCTTGATGAAGTGACGGAATCTCTTGATGTAAAAGCTGTCTCAAACGTTCTTGAGATCCTGCACAATTTCGTGGATGCTGGAAACACAATGGTCTACATCAGTCATAGACCTGGTTTTGTAAAGGAATTTCCCGCAAGAAAAATAGTTATGAAAGAGGGACTCATAAATGAAATTCAAGATTAAGCATGCCGATCAGATTGTCGGATTGTTTTCGCTCATCGCCATCGTTGGATTGATTGCACTGATTTTTTCCATAGGCGTGACGCAGAAATGGTTTGAGAAAAAATACAGCTATTACAGCATCTTTGAGAATTCCAGTGGCCTCGCCGTCGGAAAGGAACTGACATACAAAGGTTTTTCCATTGGAAAAGTAAAATCCATCTCCCTCGAAGGATCCATGGTGCGCGTAAACTACTACATCCTTGCCGAATATGCGGAATATGTACGTCAGTATTCTCTTGTTGAATTTGCATCAAGTCCATTCGGTTCATCCTTTGTTTTCCATTCTGGAGAAGGTACGGAACTCATAGAAAGCGGAAGTGAAATCTACAGGACAGATTCGGCGGAAGGTCTTGATTACATCGCAAAAGGAAAGATCTACATAGAAGGAAGTTCTGATTCAATTGCCCTCATCCTGAACAAGGTGACATCCCTCGTCGACAACGTGAACTTCTTCATTTCCCAGCTGAACGAAGCATTCACGGGAACGGACAAGACGGAACTGGGACGGTTCTTCAAAAACCTGGACAACGTCATCGCAGACGCAGACGGAATTCTTTCAGGTACAGGCGGAACTGAAATAAACAAAATCCTTGCAAACATCTCAGACATTCTCGCGGAAATCAACACCGACGGAATAACATCTATTCTTGGTCCTGAACTTTCAAAAAACATCGAAACCATTCTTGGAAACCTTGAATCGGTATCAAAGAATGCCTCCCACCTCATGGGCAATGTCGATCCTCAGGTAAACGAACTTCTTACCCAGCTGAACCAGGCCCTTGTTCAGGTAAGGGACATCCTCAGCGGTGTAAAAAACATTGGCTTCATAAACAAGCGCATTGAGGAACGTTCCACATCCAACACAAGCACAATCCAGCTTAGAAACACGGAGTTCTGATGATGAAAAAACGCAGCCTTAAGATATTTTCAATTCTCCTTATCCTATTGTCACTCCCGACACTTTCATTTGGAGCAAAACCCAAAAAACCTATGAAGGTTTCTGCAATCATGGAAAATGCTTCCGGCATCTACGAGCTTGCCAACTCCGAAATCGCTTCGGCACATTACCTGCAGGCGGAAGAACATCTTGACGAGGCGGCGAAACTGTCCTTTTCTGTGGACAACACGGACCTTCTCTGCAAGATCTCCCTTTCGCGCGCCGTCATCAAATATTACACGAATTCGTCTCCGGATGAGTACCTTGCCAAGGCAAAAAAATACGCATCAAGATCAACTGACGGCGCTTTTCTTTTGGCTGTCTGCCGCCTCTATGAGATGGATCTTGTCAGTTCAACAGCGGACCTTAATTCCCTTGCGGAACTTGAAAAACAGTTTCTGAAGCAACCTTACTATCTATCCTACCTGTATAGGATCAAAGGTAACCATCTTGCGAGAAATTCGGAATACAAAAAGGCTGAACTTGCATACCTCAAGGCGGCAGAAATCCATGTCAGCGAAGCCTACATCACAGAGATAGGACTGGACTGGTACTCAATTGCAAGAATGAGAAGCATCGACGGAAACAAAAAAGGTGCCCTTGAAGCAATCGAAAACGCCTTGAAATATGACAGGGATGCGGAAAACACCTCGGCCATAGCAAGTGACTATTTCGCAAGGGCAATGATCCTGGTAAAAGGAAATCCGGATAAGGAAGAAATAGAATCAGCCATTGACGATGCCGACTGGGCAAGGGAAATCTTTATTTCCGGTGGATATGACGCCATGGCGGAAAAATGCCGGCTTTTCATTGAAGGTCATTCCGGCACCAACTGATCTATTGACCTTATGACGCCAAATTCGTTAACCTATTGATATTAATGGTTAACAAAAAAACTTCGACAAAATCCAAAATTCTCGAAATTCTTCGCAACAGCAGCAACCCTGTAACAGGGGACGTTATTGCCGGTGAAACCGGAGTATCAAGGGTTGCCGTGTGGAAAGCCGTCCAATCACTTCAGAATTCAGGTTATGACATACAGTCCAACAGAAATGGCTATGTTCTTTCAAAGGATCTTGAAGACAGCCTTTACCCATGGGAATTCGGAAAAGGTGAATCCAGTTTTTCCCATTTCACAGAAACAGATTCAACCATGATCCAGGGACGCATTGCAGCAGAAAACTGCGAAAAAGGTGAACTGAAAGTAATTACCGCGGACATCCAGACAATGGGTCAGGGACATGCAGACCATAAATGGACGACAACAAAAGGATCCATTGCATGCACCATGGTCTCAAAGGAAAATGTTCCGCTTTATGAAAGCCACAGATTCGTCATGGCATGTCAGATCGCCGCGGCAAAAACACTTGAAAGACACAGCGGAAGAAAAATTTTTCTGAGATGGCCAAATGACATATGGACAGACAAAGGAAAGGCCGGTGGAATTCTTGACGATTTAAGCGCGACAGGTTCTTTCACAAACTGGATAAATCTTGGTCTTGGTATAAACCTTTCCTCAAAACCAAAGCTCAAGGAGACAGACTGCATCTTTGCCCCGGATACGAAAATTCCGAGAAAGGAAATTCTTAAAGAAATTGTGGATGAACTTAAAAACGGATTCAACCTGGCAAAGGAAAGCAACAGCGATCTTGAAATGCTATGGTGCCTCTATTGCCCCGACATCGGGAAAAAGTTCCGGCTTAAGGATTCTGAAAAGTCCATTGTCTTCAAGGGAATAAACTCATATGGTTTTGCAATTACGGAATGCAGGGGAGAAGAAAGATTCTACCCGCCCTGCTCCATAAATTTATTGAAAACGGAGTATTTAAAATGAACAGCAAATTCAAGAAACTTGTATTGAGCGCACTTTTTGCGGCTTTGACTGCGGCAGGATGCTTCATCATCATTCCTCTTCCAGGCGGAATTCCAATCGTCATCCAGGACATGATGGCCATGCTGTCCGGACTTGTTCTAGGTCCTCTTTACGGAACCATTTCAGTGGCCGTGTTCCTCGTTCTTGGTGCAATTGGACTTCCTGTCTTTTCAGGAAAAGCCGGACTTCATGTACTGACTTCAGGTCCATCCTGCGGCTTTCTTATAGGATACATGGTCGGAGCATTTGTCGGAGGAATGATACTTTCAATTCTTCTAAAGCGCGATGAAGAACATTCAAACTCGAGGCAGTATGTTTCAATTTTCATCGCAGCCCTTGCTGCAACAGTAACCGTATTCCTTCTTGGAATTCTCGGATTCATGCACGTGACAGGCAAATCCTTTACGGAATCAATACCGTTCATAGTTCTTCCATTCATACCTGGGAATACAATCAAACTTGTACTGATGGTCTTTCTTACAAAGAAACTCCGACGCACCGTGATGCTTGGCTAGTCTATGAATGCAATTGAAATACAGAACGTAACAAAAATATTCCCGGATAAGACAATGGCCCTGGAAGATGTTTCCTTTTCCATAAAGGAAGGAAGTTTTACAGTCATCGCAGGTTCCAATGGATCCGGGAAAAGTGTACTCATGAGTCTCATCGCAAAACTCGATGAACCTACAAAAGGAAAGATCATCACAAAGAGCCAGGCCGGTCTTGTCTTTCAAGATGCCGATGCCCAGATTCTTGGAGAAACAGTCGAAGAAGATGTTGCATTCGGAGCCAAAAACTGCGGTCTCAAAAAAAATGAGCTTGCTCAGAGAATCGACTCGTCATTGAACGCGGCTGGCCTAATGCACAAGAAATCTTCTCCGTCACGTACCCTTTCAGGCGGAGAAAAAAGAAGGCTGGCTGTTGCCGGAATCCTTGCCATGAACAGGGATATTTTCATTTTTGATGAACCGTACGCAAACCTCGACTGGCCGGGTGTAAAGCAGGTCAATGAAATTCTTATCCAGCTGAAAAATGAAAAAAAGACAATAATCGTCCTCACCCACGAGCTTGAAAAAGTTCTTTCCCTTGCCGACACTTTCATCATTCTGGATAAAGGCAGGATTCGTTTCGACGGAACTGTTGAAGACGGCCTTAAGGAAAATCTAGAACAGTGGAGCATCAGAAATCCACTTGCAGGCGGAATGAAAAAAGAGGATCTTGTATGGCTGTAGAAATGTTCTGCTACAGGAACAGAAATTCAGTACTTTCAAGAATTCCTGCCCTCGCTAAACTCATCTTCATCTTTGTTCTATGCATCAGCGTGTTCAGGGATTGTGATTACGAAAAACTGAAACTTGGCATCTGCTTTGCTTTCACAGTTCTGCTTTTCATTCTGGGGAAATGCAATTTCAAGACGGTCTCCGCAATGAAATACGTGCTTACAATCGGAACCCTCATTCTGCTTTTAAGGTCATTCAATTATACTCCGGAAGCATCGATTAATGTTGAAGGTTTCTGGGCTGGTGTTGAATACACCGTGCGTCTTTTCATAACGGCTCTTGCATGTCAGATCATTTTTGAAACAACTTCACCGATGCAGATTCAATCAGCTCTTGAGACTGTGGAAACTTTGGTGGCTAAAATAGTTCCGCCTGTAAAAAAACTCCACACAGCACTGCTGATTTCACTCGCAATAAATTTCATGCCCATGGTTTTTGAGACATGGAATAAGATACAGAAAGCCGGTCTTGCAAGAAGCCGCAAAAGCCGGAATCCATTCATTACCATAAGAAATTCAATGGCACAATTCGAAGCTCTTTTTTCCTGCCTTCTATTCAAGGCGGAAACAAAACGAAAAGCAATTCTAAACAGAGGAAACTATGATTAACCTAATTAAAGAAAAGATCATCAAGGAAAACTACAGAATAACGAAAGAGGATGCCCTTGCACTTTTTGACCAGCCGCTTGAAGAACTTGCAAAGGCCGCCAACGAAATACGGCTTGCCTGTGCTCCAAAAACGACAAGCGTATGTTCCATCATAAGCGCACGTCAGGGAAAATGCGGAGAAAACTGCAGGTACTGCGCGCAGAGTGCCCACTGGAAAACAAGCTGCACAAGCCATTCCATGATAAAACCGGAGGATGCAATTCCACAGTGCAAAAAAGCCATTGAAAACAGAGTTTCACGCCTTTCACTTGTAACAAGCGGCGTTGGACTCAAGGGACAGGAGTTCGATCAGGCACTTGAATGCTACAAGGAAATTCTAAAGACAACAGACGGAAAACTTTTACTTTGTGCTTCCCACGGAATCATTTCCTACGAACAGATGGTTCAGCTTAAGGAAGCAGGAGTTGTAAGATACCATCACAATGTGGAGACAAGCAGAAATTATTTTTCCAAAATCTGCACGACACATACCTACGAAGACAGAATCGAAACCATAAGGAACGCAAAAAAGGCAGGACTTGAAATCTGCTCAGGCGGAATCATCGGCATGGGAGAAACCATCGAGGACAGAATTGACCTTGCAATGACCATACGCGATCTTGAAGTTCAGTCTGTGCCTGTAAACATCCTGAACCCGATTCCAGGAACACCCCTTGAAAACATCGAAAAGATTTCAAAGGAAGAAGCATTGAAGACCATCGCAGTGTTCCGCTTCATAATGCCGTCACAGTTCATCCGTTGTGCAGCAGGAAGAAAATCCCTTGGGCAAAACGGACGCGATGCATTTTTAAGCGGAGCCAACGCCCTCATCAGCGGAGATTTTCTTACAGTAGAAGGAAGCACCAACAAGGAAGATCTTGAAATGCTTGAAGAACTTGGGCTTGAAATAGAAGAATTCTAACTGAAAACATCCAACCGAAAAAATGTCAGACGCATTCATAATAAACGGCCTGAGGACTTTCATAGGCCTGAAGAACAAGGCATACAAAAACATTCCGACTGAAGATTTGGCGGGCGAAGTTTTGAAGGAATTGAAACTGCAAAACTCAGCACTTGGAATAAATGCACAAATGGTAATTGCCGGAAACTGCACAAGCGGAGGCGGAAACCTTGCACGGCTTGCACTCCTCAAAGCAGGACTTGGTGACGACATCCCGGGAATCACAATCGATGCCCAGTGTGCATCAGGCCTTGAAAGCATAATGACGGGTTTTGCCAGAATCAAATCAGGCCTTAATTCCGTGGTGATTTGTGGAGGAGCAGAAAGTGCTTCAACCTGCTGCGTGCGCTCATACAACAAAAACCACCCGAATCATGACCCTGGCAAAGCAGACAATTCCTATGTTTCCGCCCAGTTCATTCCGGAAACCTTCTGCGAAGATTCAATGATAATGAGCGCAGACGAAACATGCAGGAAGCACGGATTCACTACAGAAGATCTAATTGCGCCCGCTGTTGAAAGTCATGGGAAGGCTGCAGAATCAGCGGATATAATCAGGGCTCTTGCGATTCCGGTTTTTGGCCTTGAAAAAGATGAAGGAATAAGAAATTCAATTTCCAAAAAATTCATTGAAAGACTTGCGCCTGTTCTTCCAGACGGAATCATAAACGCTGCCACCAGCTGTCTTTTCAACGACGGTGCGGCATTTGTTACGATTGCGGATGAAACTACTGCAAAAAAATCCGATGGCCCTCTTTTTAAAATCCGCGATGCAGTTACAGTTGGAGGCCCGCGATTTTTAAGTCCTGAATGCATGATCATTGCAATGGAAAAGCTCATTGAAAAATCTGAAGTCAATGAAAGCGAAATCGACAGAATAGATTACAATCAGGCCTTCGCCTGCCTTGACCTTCTGTACAAAAAAAGATTTTCCAAGCCGTCCAATGCTTTCGGAGGTGCCCTTGCTTACGGTCATCCATATGGAGCGTCCGGTGCCATAGTGGTCCTCCACCTGATGAAGGCCCTTGAACATTTTGACGAGCACTACGGAATAGCGGCGGTTCCTGCTGCAGGCGGAATTGCAAGTGCCATTCTTTTGGAGAGGATAAAATGAAACATCTGCATCTGATTCACCAGGACGAGCCGGAACTTCAGCTGAAGGAATTTACATCGAACCTTGGTTCATGCATTCCAATCATTGCCCCACGGAAGCTTGACGATTCAATCATTGAAGCCGTGGAAATACCAAAGGAAGCAGATTTTGCAGTCGCCTCATCAGGCACTACAGGAAAACCAAAATTATATTTCAGAACAAAAAAAAGCTGGACTGATTTTTTCCCGGAGCAGAATGAGCTATTTTCAATCAATTCAGGCTCAAGAATTTTCATCCACGGAAGTCTTGCATTCACCGGCAACCTGAACATTGCCTATGAAGCGGTGGAAAATGGAGCATTCCTGCATTGCGAATCTTCATTCCGCGCTCAAGTCTGGGCGGAGGAAATCCTAAAAAACAGAATCGACACCATCTACCTGATTCCAGACAAACTTCTGCACCTAGTCCGCCACGGAGGAAAATTTGAAAACATCAGGACAATAATCTGCGGCTCACAGTTCATAAGCGAAAAACTTTTTGAGATGACCCGCTTTTGTTTTCCCAATGCAAAAATAATACTTTACTACGGTTCTTCTGAAGTAAATTATGTGTCCTACAATGTGCTGAATGAAAAACCTGCCCACGAAAACTGTGTAGGAAAAATATTCGATTCCATAAAGGTGAAATTTTCACCGGAAGGAAACATCCTTGTTGACTCGCCTTTTTCCGTCTGCGGAATTTCAGGTTACTATGACACAAAAGACAAAGGTTATCTGAAAGACGGACTTCTGTATCTTAACGGCCGCTCCGACGACCAGCTGAACATTCTTGGAGAAAAAATAAATGCCTGTGAAATCAAAAAGCGGCTGCTTCAGGTTTCCAATATCGAAGAATGTGAAATCAGTGTGGAAGAAAAGAATTCAAAGAAAATTGTCGTTGCCCACATATCAGGAAAAGATCTTCCATCATCTTTGCCAAATTCAGTTTTTGACGGACTGTCTCCCGTTTTCATTCCTCAAAAATACATCCATTATGAAAAACTCCCAAGAAACGAAAGCGGAAAAATCTGCCTGAGATAATGCAGACAAAACTTCGCCGCTTAAAATTGTGTCCTTCCACGGAAGCTTCTTGCCAGTGTAAGTCGGTCTGCATATTCAAGGTCACCGCCAACAGGCAGGCCGGAAGCAAGGCGTGTAACGGTCACACCGCTGTCAGCAAGAATCCGTTGAATGTACAGAGCTGTAGTGTCACCTTCAACGGTAGGGTTTGTTGCAAGGATTACTTCCTTTACAGCCCCTTCCTTGACGCGATCCACAAGGGAACTGATACGCAGCTTGTCCGGAGTCATCCCTTCGAGGGGAGAAATCACACCACCGAGGACATGAAAGAGCCCATGGAATTCGTGGCTGCTTTCAATTGTCGCAGCATCCTGAGGCTGTTCCACGACACAGATGACGCTGCGGTCACGGGTAACATCGGAACATACGGGACAAGGATCTTCTTCCGTCCACGAACCGCAGATGGAGCATGGCTTAATCTTTTCCTGCAATGTCCTTATCTGCTCCGCAAAGCGCGACATGAAGTAGCTGTCTGCCTTGAGCAGGCTGTTTGCAATGCGGGCTGCAGATTTTTTTCCGATGCCCGGAAGATGAGAAAAACTTTCTGTAAGTTCATCAAGTGCATTCATTTTTAAATTACCTGCAGATCAAAGGCCGGGAATATTCATTCCGCCAAGCATGGGACCAAGTTCCGACTTCATCTTTTCCTGCATGTTTTCCATGGCAGCATGATGTGCCGCAACGATAAGGTCCTGGAGCATTCCAACATCGCGGTTGTCCACGCAGATCGGATCAAGCTTGATGTCCATGAGCTCAAATTTTCCGTTCAGCGTAACCTGAACCATGTTGCCGCCGGAAGATCCCGTAGCACGAAGAGCCCCAAGCTTTTCCTGTGCTTCCTTAAGCTGGTTCTGCAAACCGCCCAAATTTTTCATCATCTCAAATGGATTCATAATATTATCCTTGTATTAGTAAACTATGGATTGCCACGGCATTTCATGCCTCGCAATGACAGAAAACAATTTTCTCGTCTTTTCTTGCCGTCGGAGCAGATGAAAGTTCCCGATGGGAGTGTTCATCAACACTACTACTCAATGCTTTTCTTGATTATACCAGCCCTGTTGTCTCGTCGATACCCATCATGATGTTGAGAGACTGAACCGCGGCTCCCGAAGCACCCTTTCCAAGATTATCAAGTCTTGTAGTGACGCAGATACGGTCATCGTTTCCGTATACGAAAACTTCCATCATGTTTGTATTTGCAAGAGTATTGGCCGGAATGAAAGGTTCCGCAAGAGTTCCTTCACCCATGAAGCCTGCAACCTTTACAAAATTGCATCCTTCGTAGTGGGAAGCAAACATTTCCCAAACATCCTTTGCAGTAACTTTTTTTGCAAGCAGCCTTGTAAAAAGACCGATCGTGACAGTCATGCCCTGAAAGTAATCACAGACATAAGGATTGAAAATCGGCTCATATTCAAGCCCCGGAATTATCTTCATTTCAGGAAGATGCTTGTGTCCCTGGGTGAGTGCATAAAGACGAGGACTGTCCAGTTCAAAATTGCGGCCGTCTGCTTCATAAAGTGCGATCGCCTTTTTCCCGGCTCCGGAATAACCTGAAACCGCATTGGCGCATACAGGATAGTCCTTTGGCATGATTTCACTTTTTACGAGAGGATATGCAATTGCATTGAAACCGCTGGCATAGCATCCGGGATTTGCAACGCGGTTTGATTTTTCGATTTTCTCACGAAAGCTTTTATCCAGTTCAGGGAATCCGTAGGCCCATGCAGGATTTACGCGGTGTGCCGTTGAAGCATCGATGATTCTTGTCTTTGGATTGGTGCAAAGTGATACGGCCTCGATGGAAGCCGCATCAGGAAGACAGAGGAAAGTGAAGTCGGATGCATTGATGCACTTGGCGCGCTCACTGCTGTCCTTGC
>JAEDDW010000028.1 GCA_016293645.1 Treponema sp.
AATTAAGTACTTTAAAACAAATAAAGGCACCTGAATTACTTCAGGTGCCTTTAATGACTAATCAAATACTATTAGCAGTTTTCTGCGAAATATTTGATTGTGCGAACCATCTGTGATGTGTAGCTGTTTTCGTTGTCGTACCAAGATACAACTTCAACCTGGTATGTGTCGTCGTCGATCTTAGATACCATTGTCTGTGTTGCATCAAAGAGTGAACCGAACTTCATTCCGATTACGTCAGAAGAAACGATTTCGTCTTCGTTGTATCCGAATGATTCGTTGGCAGCAGCCTTCATTACAGCGTTGATAGAATCCTTTGTGATGTCCTTTCCCTTTACTACTGCGAAGAGGAGAGTTGTTGATCCAGTTGGTGTTGGAACACGCTGTGCTGAACCGATGAGCTTTCCGTTGAGTTCTGGGATTACGAGACCGATAGCCTTTGCAGCACCAGTTGAGTTAGGAACGATGTTCTGTGCACCTGCGCGTGAGCGGCGGAGGTCACCCTTGCGCTGTGGACCGTCGAGGATCATCTGGTCTCCAGTGTAAGCGTGGATTGTAGACATGATACCAGACTGGATTGGGTATGCCTTGTTAAGAGCCTGTGCCATTGGAGCGAGACAGTTTGTTGTACAAGAAGCTGCAGAGATGATCTTGTCATCCTTTGTAAGGTTCTTGTTGTTTACGTTGTATACGATTGTCTTGAGGTCGCCTGTTGCAGGAGCAGAAATAACTACTTTCTTTGCACCAGCTGTGATGTGTGCTGATGCCTTTTCCTTGTCGCAGTAGAAACCTGTACATTCAAGTACTACGTCTACATTGTATTTTGCCCATGGGCAGTTTGCTGCGTCTTTTTCAGCAGAGATCTTGATTTCTTTTCCGTCTACGATGATTGAGTCATCTGTAGAAGATACAGTGTGCTTTCCTTCACCGATCTTTCCCATGAATCCACCCTGTGCTGTATCATACTTCAAGAGGTGAGCGAGCATCTTTGGGCTTGTGAGATCGTTGATAGCTACAACTTCATAACCATCAGCTTCGAACATCTGGCGGAATGCCAAGCGGCCAATACGACCGAAACCATTAATAGCAACTTTAACTGCCATAATTATTCTCCTTGAATAAAATTTTATTCGTTTCGGTATCATTTTATTCCTATTAAAATATAATGTCAATTGAACAGATTTAAATTTGAATATATAAATAACAGTTAGTTATTATCTACATGGCAAAATTGACATTTTTCTAAATCGTATTAAAATTTTCCCTATGAGAAAGTTGAAGTTTCTTGTTCTCGCTGAAGAAATTAACTCCGCATATGCGCAGCTTGTCATCGACGGAATAAGCAGGTACAGCAGAGAAAATGATGTGGAGTTTATTGTCTGCAATGTTCGAAATCCTAGATTTGAATACGGCAGTTTTGAATACCAGTTCTGGGCTGGAGCATCTCTTGTAAATACAAAAGAAATTGATGTGGTGATTGTTTTAAGCGGAATATATTGTTCGACTTTCACACCGGAAGAATTGGCGGAAATTCTTTCTGAATTCAAGGGTAAGAAGATAGTCTCCATATCACAGAAACTTCCGATGGAAAATTCATGGACAATTCTTTCTGATAACGAACATATTTATTCAGAGGCTTTTGATTTTCTGGTCAATAAAACAGGTTCAAAAAGAATAGCCTTCATGGATGCAAGCAAGACCAGTTCCCTCGAATCCATTGCCAGATTGAACGCATACAAAAAATGCCTTTCTGAGTTCCGCCTGGAATATGATGAATCCATTGTTTTTCATGGAAAATTTACAAATGATTCAGCATACACGGAACTGACGGAACGGTTGGGAGAAGATTGCAAAGATGTTGATTTTGACACATTCATTGCGGCCAATGACAGCATGGCTTTAGGTGCTATGGATTTCTTCAAGGAACACGGAATAAAAGTTCCGGAGCAGGTTAAAGTTCTTGGCTTTGACAACATCGAGGAAGGTTCCGCTGTTGAACCAACATTGTCTTCAATAAATCCATCGAATGAGGATCTTGGTTACTTTGCTGCCAAAACGGCACACGAGATTTCACAGGGAAAGGATGTTGATGACGTTGTTGCCATTCCTTCTAAAATTGAGATCAGGGAATCCACTGGCTACGAATTCTGCAAAGTGAATGATTCCATCAGAAAAGAAAAATCCAGTGTTCTTGTAAGAAAAATTTATGATGACAGGAATATCTACTACATGCTTGATTCAATTCAGTGCAATGATACTCTTGAAGTTTTTCTGAAAAAAATGCAGAAGCCTATTTCTGAAGTCGACATAAACCGTTTTGCCGTCGTTATGTTTGAAAAGCCTATCTTCTATAAAAAATGGACAAAGTTTTCAATGCCGGAAAAAGTAAAGCTTGAGTATGTGTATGACAACGGAACTGGAACACTTTACAGCAATCATTATTTCAATCCAATGGACAATATTGTTCCTCCTGAAATCTTTTCATCTGAATCTGACCGATATGTTGTTCAGTCCATTTACTACGGTGAAAAACAGTACGGATATTTGTTGTACTCAATCGGAAAGCGGGGACTTGTTTTCTATAATTTATATGCAAAGGCTTTGTCCAATGCTCTGTCCAATTCCTATGAGTACACTTTGCAGTATATGAAAAACATTGAGCTTGAAATGGAAAAATATGAGCTTGAGCAGACTTCCAGAACTGATGAGCTTACCGGAGTTCTGAACAGAAGAGGTTTTGTCATTCAGGGACAGAAGCAGATAAATAATGCCTTGTCCACAGGACAGGGAGGTCTTGTCATTTATGGAGACATGAACAACCTGAAGATGATCAATGATAGATATGGTCATGAGTATGGAGATAAGGCGATCAAGGCAGAAGCTGAAATTCTGAAAAAATCTTTCCGATCTACGGATACGGTCGGAAGAATGGGTGGTGATGAATTTGCCATTGTTGCCTGTGGATTGAAGATCAGGAAACTTCCTGAATTAAAGGAAAAGGTCGGATTGCGATGTGTGGAAGCAAAGGAAAAATATGGCTTTCCTTTTGACATAACCATAAGTCTTGGTGCAATTGAATTCGACAATGATGTTTCTGATCTGAATGAACTCTTGAAGCTTGCTGATGAACAGCAGTATATTGCCAAACGTCAGTTCCATGGACTTTTAAGCAAGAATTAAAATTTTTTCTATTTTTTCATTCCAGTTTTCATTCCAGGTCGAAATATTTTTTCATGGCATTGAGAACGGCACGCTTGTCTGCACACCAGGCAGGCTCTATTAAAAGCGATTTTGGTCCGTCGCCTGTAAGCCTGTGGAGGGCAGTTGTTCCCGGCATCATGTCTGCAAGTCCTTTGACAAAGATGCAGTATTCGTCCATGGATGGCAGCGGCCATGGATTTTTTTTGTATTCATTTTCCATTTTTGTTCCGCGCAAAACCTGAAGCAGCTGGAATTTTATTCCGTCGAGGGCAGGAGACAGGTCTGCAAGGTAAGCTGCAGTTTCCTTCATCATTTCTTTGGATTCTCCGGGGAGCCACAAAATCGTATGGACGATTACCGTAAGTCCCGCCTTCTTCAACCGGATGTAGGCATTCTCAAAAACTTTAAGTGAATAGCCGCGGTTGATTTTTTTTGCCGTATCTTCATGGATTGTCTGCAGTCCAAGTTCCACCCAGACAGGCTTTGTTTCATTCAGTGCAGAAAGAAAGTTGAGCATCCTGTCGCTGATGCAGTCGGGTCTTGTACCGATGGAAATGGCAGTGATCCGTTGGTCGGAATGTGCTTTCATGAAAATGTCTGAAAGCTTTTCAAATGTCATTTCCTTTGTTTCGTATGTGTTTGTAAATGACTGGAAGTATGCTATGAATTTAACCTGCTTTGTTTTTGGAAGTTTTGCAGAAATCCTGTTTATGGCATTTTCAATCTGTTCATCAATTGTTCCGCAGACCTGTCCAAATTCACCTGAACCACCGCCGGAACAGAAAGTGCACCCGCCGGTGGAAATTGTTCCGTCGCGGTTGGGACATGTGCATCCGGTACTGAGTGAGAGTTTGTAGACCTTGCAGCCAAAGGTATTGTACAGATATCTGTTGAGGGTAAGTTCTGACATCAGAAGAGTTCACCCTGCGCTGGTTTGCAGTTGCCGCTGTTGAGTGCAGGAGCTGAATTGCGTTCCCAGAAAACTCCGTCGCTGTATCCTTGTATGGTTTTGTTTTCCTCCGCAAGAAGAAGACGCTTGGCGGAATAAAGGCAGTATTCTTTGCAAAGCTCAATACCGCAGTAACGACGTCCAAGCTTCTTTGCTGTGACGGCAGCTGTTCCACTTCCAAGGAATGGATCAAGCACAAGACCATTTTCCGGGCAAGATGCCAGTATGAGTTTTGCATAGAGTTTTTCAGGCTTCTGAGTCGGGTGATCCGTGTTTTCCGGCATGGACCAGAAAGGAATGCTTATGTCGTCCCAGAAATTTGAAGGATATGTAAGGCGGAAATTTCCTGCTTCTGTTTCCAGCCAGTCCTTTGGTTTCCCGTTTTCCCTGTATGGTGCTATGACCTTGCGTTTTTGTTTTACGGCTTCTATGTCAAAATAGTAGTCGTCTGGATTTTTCACCGCAAACCATATGTCTTCCATTCCGTTTTTCCAGTTGCTTTTCGCGCCACGGCCTTTTTCCCGCTGCCATGTGATTCGGTTAAGTATTGTAAGGTTTTTCTCGAGACTGCGCTGGAGGGCTGATGTGCATTTCCAGTCACCGCATAGATAGAGGGATCCGCCGGCTTTTAACTTTCTGCATGCTTCAGGAAGCCAGGAATCAACATAGGCTTCATAATCCGTGTCCTTCATGGCGTTGAATTTTTCCCCACCAAAATTTTTTGAAAGATTGTATGGAGGATCAATGATTATGAGATCTGCAATTTCATCCGGCATCAATGCTAGCGTTTCAAGTATGTCACCATTGAAAATTTTATTTTCGCAGTTTCCGTCGTTTCTAAGATCATCAGTTGTTGAAATTGATTTTTCAAGTTCCGATGTTTCTTCCTGTGAGATTGTGATGGTCCTGTTTCTTCCCGCTCGAATCTTCTCTGCCATATGAACCTCAGATTTCATCAGCATGACGGCACATCCAGTAGCACAGCTGGCACATGTCGTTGCATTTTCCTTTGGATAGGATTTTGTTTTTCTGCAGTTCCTTTGCTTTTGAAAGGAGCCCTGTCTCATAGCAAAGGCCTGTCATTTTGCTTGCCCGTGAATTTTCCATCAGCGTCTCAAAACTGTCCTTGATGGTTCCGATGAAAAGTTCCGGCCGTTCATTTGCAAAACCGCAGCATGGCGCGATGTTGCCGTCGGCGTGTACATAGAAAACATTTCCCGTTGCCTGGCAGTAGTCTTCTGCGAACCATTTTTTGTCGCCAAGTACAATTTTTTCAGACGGAACAAAACTTTGTGGAAACCTGTAGCAGGTGATCCATTCAAGATCCAGCCGTTTTTTTATTTCGTCAATCTGTTTTTCAAACCACTCGGAATCTTTTTTTGAATCCTTTGCATCAATTACGCTCAATATTTCAACACAGCTGTTGTCGGAAAATATTCTGTGGCATGTATCTATGAAAGTGAAGATCTTGTCAATTGGCTGTCCGTGGAAAACATCGAAGCTTAGTCCGATCTTTCCGTCAAATCCGGCGTCCCTTACTGAAGTCAGGCATCTTGCAAGGTCGTCCTCGTTGTTCCACCAGACACCGTTTGTCATGAGGCGGTCAAACATGAGGCCGGCATCGAAGGCTTTTTTGCAGACTGCATTTACAAAGTCCAGGGCAAGAAAAGGCTCCCCGCCGGAAAATCCGATCTTGAAGTCTGACAGGTGGCCCAGGCAGTCATCGAGGAAAGCAAGGGAATCGTTAAGGTTCAGCCTTGAATTCTTCTGGTCGACAAAGCAATGGGCACATTTTAGGTTGCAGAGACTTGTTGGACAAAAAATAATTTCTTCAGGATTGAAACCAGGACCTTGTTTTTTCATGAGGGTAGTATAGCACAATTTCATAACTTTAAAAAAGTAGATATTTACTGTATACTTACGCTCATGGCTAAAACAGTTGACGACAAGAAAATTATTTACACAATGGATCGTGTTTCGCGAGCATACGGAACAAAAGTGGTTTTGAAGGACATCAGCATCTCCTATTATTACGGTGCAAAGATCGGTGTCATCGGTGAAAACGGCGCTGGTAAATCTTCGCTTTTCAAGATTCTTGCAGGACGCGACACGGATTATACTGGTGAAACTCAGCTTCTCCCTGGATTTACAATGGGTTACCTTGAACAGGAACCATATCTTGAGCCAGGCAAAACAGTTATGGAAATCGTTAAGGAAGGTGTAAAACCAATTACAGATCTTCTTGCAGAATTCGATAAGGTAAACGAAGCCTTTGGTGATCCTGATGCGGATTTTGACAAGCTTTGCGCACGCCAGGCTGAACTCCAGGAAAAACTTGATGCCGCAGACGCATGGAACCTTGATGCAAATCTCGAGCTTGCCATGGATGCCCTCCGTTGTCCTCCTGCAGACCAGGTTGTTGACGTTCTTTCCGGTGGTGAACGCCGCCGTGTTGCTCTTTGCCGCCTTCTTTTGCAGCAGCCGGATATTCTTCTTCTTGACGAACCTACCAACCACCTTGATGCAGAAACAATCGCATGGCTTGAGCGTCATCTCCGCGATTACAAGGGAACGATCATCGCCATCACCCATGACCGCTACTTCCTTGACAATGTAGCAGGCTGGATTCTTGAAATGGACCGCGGTGAAGGATATCCATTCAAGGGCAACTATACTGAATGGCTTGAAGCAAAAGAAAAGCGTCTTGCCCTTGAAGAAAAACAGGCTTCCCAGCGCCATCGTGAAATGCAGGAAGAATTGGAATGGATCCACGCAGGCGCAAAGGGTCGCCAGGCAAAGCACAAGGAACACATCACAAAGTACGAGCAGCTTCTTGCGGAAGAAAACAAGCGCGTACAGCTTAAGGATACGCAGATTTCAATTCCGGCAGGTCCTCGCCTTGGTTCACTTGTAATCGAAGCACACGGTCTTACAAAGTCTTACGGTGACAAGCTTCTTTTTGAAAACCTTGACTTTGCAGTTCCGGCCGGTGCCGTTGTCGGTATCGTTGGTCCTAACGGTGCAGGTAAGACAACACTTTTCAAGATGCTTGCAGATGCCTACGGTGACAACGCAAACGGTGAAAAACCGGACAGCGGTTCATTCAAGATTGGTGAAACTGTAAAGCTTGTTTATGTTGACCAGATGAGAAGCAAGCTTGACGACAACAAGACTGTTTATGAAATGCTTTCTGACGGCCTTGATTTGATCAAGCTTGGTGCTGTTGACGAAAAGGGTAAGCCTGTAAACGGAATGCTTCGCGAAGTTAATTCTCATGCTTACTGTTCATGGTTCAACTTTAACGGTGCAGAGCAGAATAAAAAGATCAGCGTCCTTTCCGGTGGTGAAAAGAACCGCCTCAACATGGGCATGATGTTCAAGGAAGCAGGAAATGTTCTTCTTCTTGACGAACCTACAAACGATCTTGATATTGCAACGACACGTTCTTTGGAAGAAGCAATCCAGAGCTTTGCCGGATGTGTAATGGTAATCAGCCATGACCGCTACTTCCTTGACCGCATCTGTACGCACATTCTTGCATATGAAAACAATTCGGAAGTCCGCTGGTTTGAAGGCAACTGGTCAGAATATGTAGAATGGAAAAAGAAGGAACTTGGTGAGGATAGTGAAATTCCTCACAAGACAGTTTATAGAAAGCTTACAAGATAGTTTCATAAACTGTAGAAAAAAAAGGCTGTCTGAGATATGTCTCTGACGGCCTTTTTGTATTTTAAATCAGAATCTGCTATTTGAGAATAAAATCCATGTAGACTGGGTTATGGTCGCTGTACATGAAGTTGTTGTCGATGACATCTGCTTTGACGACCTCAACATTGTCAGACACGATGAATCCGTCGATTACAGTTACAAAGTTTTTTCCGTTCCAAGGCTCTTTTGTATCTCGGACTGTAGGAATTGGATGTTCCAGGTTTACCGGTGGTATAAGCTTAAGGTGTGCATCGAGTTTTTCAAAAGGAAATGTCTTTGTCCAGTTGAGGCCGTTGGATTCAAATCCAAAATATTTTGACATTCCTTCCATCACCTCACGGTTGAGGTCTCCGCCGCAGATGATGTAGTTTCCCTTGCCGTATTCTTCCATCATGTCGTTGTTGAGCATTTCAATCTGACGGATGCTTGTCTCTGCATCTGTCGTATAGGCACTCATGTGTGTGTTGTAGAGCACCAGTTTTTCCCCGTTGTCGACATCAATGTGCGTTTTCATGAAGCAGCGGTCAAGATCCAGAAATTTTGAAAGGCCAGTTTCTATAGGAAATGACCTTCTTAAGGAATCATATGCCCTGTATCGCGTTGCGATCATTATTCCGGATTTGTTTGAACCGTGTGGCTGTGTCGGAGGCCAGAAAAGAAATGCGCTGTCATAGTTCTGGGCGAAGACCGTGTTTGAGCTGCCAAGTGATCTGCTTATTTCATCGGAAATTATTTTCCTTTCATCCACATGGCGGCTTCTGGTTGAATCAAAGTCTACTTCCTGAAAAAGAAAAAAATCAGGGTTGAATTTCAGAAGAGAAGCAACTGATCCTCTTACGTTCTTTTCAACTTCTTCCTTTGAGTAGGCCCAGCTGTATTTTCCGCCATCCATGAAAAAAGAAAAATCCTGGCTGTAGGCACCAAAACCAATGTTGGCAGACGTCAGAGTGTATGTGGTTCCGCATGAAATCTTTTCCTTGCTGTATGAACCGTCTGTCTCGAGGCTCAAGTTGTCGGCAATTCTGCTGTAGGAAAGCAAAATATAAGCAAAATAAGAAATCAGAGCGACAAAAAATACTGCCGCGAAAATGATGAAAACTTTTAAAACGATTTTTAACATCCAATTTTCCTTTATGGTTATTTTAAAGTAAAACTGAGAATATGTCATCAAGGATGACTCCGTGCTTGTTGGCTCATTCTTTTTCTGCATGTTTATAAAAGCAATGGATTCTGTTAAAATGTGGTCATGAATAATAATACAGTTTACATTCTTGATTCCTATGGACTTATCTACAGAGCTTACTTTGCTTTGATGAACCATCCCCTTACCAATTCAAAAGGTGAAAATATCAGCGCCGTCGTAATATTTTTTAAGAATCTGAAATCCCTTCTGGATAAATACAAGCCGGCTTATCTTGCTGCAGCTTTTGATTCGCGAACAAAAACTTTCCGCCATGACATTTATCCTGAGTACAAGGCCAACCGTGCAAAGACACCGGAAGATCTTCATGCCCAGGTTCCGTGGATCGAGGAAATACTTGAAGAATTCGGAGTGCCTGTCCTGAGGGTGGATACATATGAGGCTGATGACATCATTGCTACGGTTGCAAAAAAATGTGCACAGGAAGGCAGAGAGTGCCGTATTCTAAGCGGTGACAAGGATCTTCTTCAGCTTGTTTCTGAAACCTGCAAGGAAATGCAGCCGGACAAGGCCAACGGTGGCTGGGAAACCATGGGTATTGAGGAAGTAAATGAAAAGTGGGGCATCGGTCCTGAAAAAATTCTGGACTATCTTTCACTGGTCGGAGATGCCGCAGACAATGTTCCCGGAGTCAAAGGTGTAGGTGATAAAACTGCACTTAAACTTCTGGTACAGTATGAGACTCTCGACGGAATCTATGAGCATGCTGATGAAATCAAAGGAGCCCTCGGTGAGAAAATCCGCAGCGATAAAGAGAACGCATACTTTTCAAAAAAACTGATTTCTCTCGATGACAATGTTCCGGTGGAAATTGATTTTGAAAAGTTTTCTACTTCAACGAATGATTACAGTGCCTGTGCAAGGGCTCTTGCGAAACATGGTGCGTTTGCTGTGGCCAAATCCTATGATGGTGTTTCAGTTTCTGGGACAGCCGGAACTAAAACGGCGTCAGAAAAAAAAGATGAGGCTCATGGCAGCTCCGTGGAACTTAAGGAGATTCCCTCTGATGATTCTGTAAAGGAAGTCATACAGAACAAAGGAAACTACAGGGCCGTAACTGATCTTAAGGAACTTGAAAAAATCATTGACGGTCTTGTTTCTTCAAAAAACAAGGTCTGCGCTTTTGATACTGAAACTGACGGTCTTGAGACCTGCAAGGCAAATCTCGTAGGCTTCAGTCTCTGTTCAAAAAAAGGTGAAGGTATCTATGTTCCTGTGGTTCTTTCAGGCGGAATGTTTGCACCTCCTACAATCTCACTGAAAGATTGTGTCGCTCAGCTTAAAAGAATTTTCCTGAATCCCGAAGTCGTTGTCGTAATGCATAATGCAAAGTTTGATATTGAAATTCTTCATACGAACGGAATGAATGAAAAAATCTGCTGCAAGATTTTTGACACGATGATTGCTGCCTGGCTTCTTAATCCAAGTGCGCTGGGCAAGTCTCCTTTCAGCCTTGAATATCTTGGTGAGACAAAACTTGGTCTCAAGGGAATTGAATTCAAGGATCTTGTAAAGAAAGGTCAGACCTTCGCTGATGTTCCACTTGAGCAGGCGGCAGACTATGGAGCCGAGGACAGCGATTTCACTTTGCAGCTTTATGAACTTTTCAAACCTCAGATTGTGGAAAGAAAACTTGAGAAACTTTATGAGATGGAAATGAAAATCCTCCCGATACTTGTTTCAATGGAACTGCAGGGAATACATCTGGATAAGAAAGCCCTCAACAGTTATAGCGTTGAACTTGCAAAATTGATAGAAGAAAAAGAAAAAGAAATCCATGGTCTTGCCGGACATGAGTTCAATATAGCTTCTACAAAGCAGCTTCAGACTGTTCTTTTTGAAGAAAAAGGATTCAAGACAGCCAAGAAAACAAAGACGGGTTACAGCACAGATACTGCGGTCCTTGAGGAGATCGCTGAAAGCACCGATGATCCGCTGCCAAAGGCTATTCTTGATTACCGTTCATATACGAAGCTTCAGTCAACCTATGTGGAGGCCCTTCCACTTCTTGCAGATAAGGATGACCGCATTCATACATCCTTCATGCAGACCGGAACAGCAACAGGTCGTCTTTCAAGCCGTGATCCTAACCTGCAGAATATTCCAGTCCGTGATGATGCCGGAAGAAGAATCAGAACAGCATTTACCGCACTTCCTGGAAAGGTTTTAATTTCCGCAGATTACAGCCAGATTGAACTTGTTGTTCTTGCACACCTGAGCGGAGACAAAAATCTGAGTTCGGCTTTCATAAACGGTATAGATGTCCACAAGTCAACTGCAGCTTTGGTTTTCAACAAAAAGCCGGAAGAAGTTACTGCGGATGAGAGACGTTTTGCCAAGACGGTAAACTTTGGTGTCATGTATGGTATGAGTGCATTCCGTCTTGCGAATGAGCTTGATATCAGCCGTACCGAAGCAAAGAATTTCATCGACCAGTATTTTGCCACATATTCCGACGTTAAAAAGTTTCTCGATGACACGAAGGAAAATGCAAAAACAGATGGATATGTTGAAACCATTACCGGAAGACGGCGCTATATTCCTGAGATCCGCTCTTCAAATAAAATGGTTGCTCAGGCAGCGGAGAGAATTGCCATAAATACTCCTATTCAAGGCAGTGCGGCAGACATTGTAAAGACTGCCATGATCAATGTCGCTGATAGAATTTCTGCAACAGGAAGTCCTTTGAAGATGCTTCTCCAGGTACATGATGAACTTATTTTTGAATGCATAGATGATGCGGATGAAATTAAAAAAGCAGTCGAGCTTATCCGCTGTGAAATGGAAAATGCCTTTCAGCTGAATGTTCCTTTGCGCGTAAGCATTGAATACGGAAAGAACTGGGGAGAATTCCACTGATGGTTATCTGTGTGACAGGTCCAATGGCTGCTGGCAAGAATTATGTTTCATCTCTTATTGAACAGATGTCTGTAGATGGAAAGATGTTTGTTTCAATAGATGCAGACATAGCAGGGCATGATGCTGTTGATGGTTCCGCCTTGAAAATCATGGAGACCTTTGGTGATCTTGCGGAAAAAAAAGGAATACCTCTTGCTGATGAAAACGGTAAGATCATCCGTCGTAATCTTGGTGCCCTCATTTTTGGCAATCCGGAACTTGTGTCTAAGCAGGAATCCATTGTCTATCCAAAAATTACTTCTACCATAGAGAAATTCATTGAAGAAAACAGCGGTAAAAATGTGATCGTCAATGCTACTGTTCTGTTTAAAATTCCGCTGGTGAAAAAAATGGATGCCATAATTTATGTTGACTGTCCCTGGTTCATAAGGTTGTGGCGTGCCAGAAAAAGGGATGGAATGAAACTGTCTCAGATTCTTGCAAGATTCAGAAGCCAGAAAAATCTTTATGCCTCATACCTGGAAACCGGTGTAAAGGTAATCAGAATTTCCAATCATGGATGCAGAAAACGACTGCAAAAAAAAGTGCGATTTGTCATAACTAATTGCTAAATAATATTTTTATAGTTCCGATAATTATTGTATGGATACCGGCGTGTTTTGTTTTTGAAATCTAAGCCGGCAGGGGATAAGTTATGGAACAGAAAAGAACAATATGGATTGTACTCGCCGCAGGAATATTCCTGATGGTTGTTATCGGGGCTGCTGTAATTCTTTATGCGCCGGAAGCTAGAAAAGATACAACTGCATTGGTTCAGAAGGAGAACGGAACTGTATGGATGTCTCCTGAAGTTGCCCAGCATAAAAAAGATGAACTCATGGAAAATTCATCTGTTGTTTCAGCACCTGTTGAAGATGTAAAGGCAGTTGAAGACACATCTGTTGTTTCTTCGATAGCCACACCTGCAGAGGGAACAACTCAGATTGAAAACATGACAGTCATCGCAACTGGAAATACAAATGTCTATTCGATTGGTGCTGATGGCCCTGCTACAATTGATCTCAACAATGTAAGGGAAGTTGCTGATGAACCTGCAGTAAAAGCACAGAACCGTGCTGCTGAAGCTGCTATCAGAGAAACAAATACTGTCAGACGCAACGTTGAAGTAAGCGATGTTCTTGTAGAAAACTCATACAAGGATGTTTCAAAGGCAACCGCTTCAAGCAACGTAAGAAAAGCTGAAAGATCATCTTCAGCAAATGTTTCTGCACCTGTAAAGAAGGCGGCACCAGCTGCAAAAAAGACAGAAGCAAAGGCACCTGCGAAAGTTGAAAGAATCCCTGACAGATTCTGGGTTCAGGCTGCTTCCTATAGTGCAAAAAAGAATGCCGATGAAGCAAGGTCAGTTCTTGAGCAGAAAAAGATTCAGTGTGAAGTGTTCACATTCACTGATGCAAAGGGAACACTTTACTATCGTGTACGCGTTGGTCCTTATACAACCAGGAAAGAAGCTGAGTATTGGAAAAAGAAGATTGATGAGATTCCTCTTTTCTCAAAGAACGGATCTTTCGTTACCAACTCTTCTGCTGCAAAATAAAAACAGATCCATTCAACAAAGGCTGCCTTTTATGGCGGCCCTTTTTTTTGTATAATCTTATTTATGAAAAAGACAAATGCCATGAGAATCCTCGACGGACTCAAGATTTCCTACGAAGCAAAAGAGTATGATGATGACGGCGAACACGAACTTGCCAAAGGTGCAGCGGAACGAACTGCAGAAAAACTTGGTGTTGCTCCTGAATGTGTTTTCAAGACAATAGTTTTCCGAACGGATACAAAGGAAATAGTTGTTTTCTGCCAGAGCGCAATCCATGAAATCAATTTGAAGAAAGCACGCAATGCCTGTGGGGCAAAGGAAGTGACTCCCGTAAAGCAGGAAGAACTTTTGGCTTTGACGGGTTACATCCGTGGTGGTTGTTCTCCTGTTGGAATGAAAAGAAAGTTCCGCACCTTCATTGATTCTTCTGCCATGTCACAGGAAAAGATAAACATAAGCGGAGGTCAGCGCGGAATTCAGCTGACACTTGCGCCTGCAGATCTTGTGAAAGCCTGCGATGCTGAAGTTGTTGATCTGATCCTTGAATAAAAGAAGGGATGTCCGATAAGTATTCATGTCAGGATCATTGAGCTTGTCGAAATGACCAATGATACTATATGTGGTGGTTTCGACTACGCTCAACCACCCTGAAATTACTTTTAGGACAGCCCTTCGTTGTTTATGCAGGCTTGTTATGCCTTGTAGAAGTTGATGAGACAACCTGCAAGGATGATCTTGCGTTCGTCGTCTGTCATGTCTCCTGTTGTAAGTTCAAATTCTGTTACCTTGCCTGAAGCATTTACTGCGTAAGCCTTGTAAGAATCTGCCTTTTCTGCAACCTGCTTCTTGACGTTTGGAATGTAAACCCAGTCGCCGTTTGCGAATGGAAGCTTTTCTGTTGCTGCCTGGTCTCCGCTCTTGTAGAGGAATGGGAGCATACCCCAGTTCATGAGGTTGGAGCGGTAGCGCTTTGTTGCATATTCACATGCGATGTTTGCAGAAGCTCCAAGAACCCTCTGGCATGATGCTGCCTGTTCGCGTGCAGAACCGTCACCTGGTTTTACTGCGTAGATTGTAGATCCAACCTGAACGTCGCTTTCCTTTACGTTAAGTGCTGCACAGACTTTTGTGATTTCTGCCTTTACATCATCTGTTCTGTCACGAACAGCCTTTGCGCGTCCAACGTAGGCTGGATCCTTGCGGCTGAGTGTGAATTCAGCAAGTCCCAGTGGGTTAGAGCGGAATGAAGAAGTTTCTCCGGAAGGAATGAGTTCGTCTGTTGTTGTAACAGGATCGTGGATTTCCGAAACAACCTTTACGAGGAGATTGTCGCCGAGAGCTTCCATCTGTGGCCAGTCCTTGATGTTTGGACCAAACTGAATTTCCTGTTCCGGATGTGCAACGCCTTTGCTGTCGTAAACGCGTGTTTCGTAGATTGTCTTGTCAAAGAAATATTTCTTGTTTGAGTAATCCCTGTCAAAGTCTGTGGCTGCTGTAAGGAATCCCTTGTTTGCGGCTGTTGCTGCAATAGAGCGTGCATCCATAAGTGCAACAGAAGAAATCTGTCCGTTCTGGATCTTTGAACCTTCGCGGTTAGGGAAGTTTCTTGTTGAGTGACGGATAGAAAGGGCACCGTTGGCTGGTGTATCGCCTGCACCGAAACATGGTCCGCAGAATGCTGTCTTGACGATGGCACCTGCCTTCATAAGTTCAACTGCGGCACCGTTCTTCATAAGGTCCATGTAGATTGGTGTTGAAGCAGGATATACGCTAAGGTAGAACTTGTCGTTGCCTGTGTTCTTTCCCTTGAGGATGTCTGCAGCGGCACAAATGTTTTCGTATCCACCACCAGCACAGCCTGCGATGACACCCTGGTCAACATAAAGCTTACCGTCGATGATCTTGTTTGTAAGGTTGAAGTTCACCTTGTCGCCGAAAGAAACCTTTGCGCGTTCTTCTGTCTCGTGGAGAACATCCTTGAGATTCTTGTTTACGAAGTCGATTGTGTATGCGTTGCTTGGGTGGAATGGAAGGGCGATCATCGGTTCGATTTTATCCAGATCAACTTCGATTACGCCGTCGTAGTATGCAACGCCATTTGGTTCAACCTTTGAGTAGTCATTTTCACGTCCGTGGAGGGCATAGAATTCACGGATCTTTTCATCTGTTGTCCAGATTGAAGAAAGACAGGTTGTTTCTGTTGTCATTACATCGATGCCGATGCGGAATTCTGCGCTCAGGTTTGCAACGCCTGGTCCTACGAATTCCATAACCTTGTTCTTGACGTATCCGTTGTTGAAAACTGCACCGATGATTGCGATTGCAACATCCTGTGGTCCAACACCCGGGCGTGGAGTTCCTGTCATGTAGACTGCAACTACGCCTGGCATGTTTACATCGTATGTCTTTCCAAGAAGCTGCTTTGCAAGTTCACCGCCGCCTTCACCGATGGCCATTGTACCGAGGGCACCGTAGCGTGTGTGGCTGTCTGAACCAAGGATCATGCCGCCGCAGGTTGCCATCATTTCACGTGCGTACTGGTGGATTACAGCCTGGTGTGGAGGAACATAGATTCCGCCGTATTTCTGAGCACATGTCAAACCGAACATGTGGTCGTCGTCGTTTATTGTTCCGCCTACTGCGCAGAGTGAGTTGTGGCAGTTTGTAAGAACGTATGGAAGAGGGAACTTTTCAAGACCTGATGCGCGTGCTGTCTGAATGATTCCAACGTAAGTAATGTCGTGTGATGTGATCTTGTCAAACTTGATCTTAAGTTTTGCAGCATCCCCTGAAGTGTTGTGCTTCTGGAGAATTGAATAAGCCATTGTGTTCTTTGCTGCGTCTTCCTTTGCAGCACCTTTGAATTCAGCCTGTGGAACAAGCTTTCCGTTTTCAAGGAACGCCCCTGTTTCCCAAAGTTTAATCATAGTGTTACCTCAACCGTCAAAATAAAAGTTTGCTTATTATAGATATTTTCAGTTTAAAAAACAACTTGAACATATCTGCGTGACTGCTTTTTACAAGGTCTCTTCCATCTGGTGCATTGATTTTTTTTATATTAACGTTTATCATCTAGGGGTCTGAATGTTGCGTTGCAGTGTTCAGATTCTCTGGAGAGTTCTCACGATGGAGTGGGGCGCCGAAGGGTTAAGGCTATTAGAGCCGATATCTCAGGCAAAAAGGACAGATGATAGGAATTTTACTGTCTTATTACTTTCTGGAGAGCTGACTCATGTAGTCGGCTCTTATCTTTTTTAAAGGACACGCTTATGTCTTTTGATTCAATTTTAAATCAGATTGATGACATTGTATGGGGTCTTCCAACAATCATCCTGATTCTGGCAACTGGTCTTATCCTTACAATTGCCTCACGCGGAATCCAGTTTTCAAAGCTCGGACGTGCTTTCAAGGGTATCTTCAAGAAGAATGAAGGTGCAGGTGAACTTTCAGGTTTCTCTGCATTATGTACAGCTCTTTCAGCAACAATCGGTACAGGTAACATCGTCGGTGTTGCAACAGCCATCGCAGCCGGTGGTCCAGGTGCCCTCTTCTGGATGTGGTTTGCAGCAATCCTCGGAACAGCAACAAAGTATGCTGAATGTATGCTCGCTATCAAATATCGCGAAGTAAAGGAAGACGGACACATCCTCGGTGGTCCTTTCTATACAATCGAAAAGGGAATGGGTGCAAAGTGGAAGTGGCTTGCAGTTCTTTTTGCAGTATTCGGAGCCCTCGCTGGCCTCCTGGGTATCGGTACAATGACACAGATCAACGGCATCACTTCTGCCGTTAACAATGCCATCGACCCAGAAGCCAAGCACATTGCATTTACACTTCTCGGAACAGACTATACTTATGCAACAGTTGTCGGCGGCCTTATCGTTACAGCATGTGTTGCACTTGTTGTTCTTGGTGGTCTCAAGCGCATTTCTAAGGTTGCAGAAAAGGTTGTTCCAGCAATGGCAATCATCTACATCTTCCTTGGTCTTTCAGTTCTCATCATGAACGCAACACACATTCCGGCTGCCTTTGGCCTCATCTTCAAGAGCGCATTCGGTTTCAAGGCTCTCGCGGGAGGTGCTTGTGGTTATGTTTTCAAGCAGGTAACAGACGCAATGCAGAAGGGTATCGCACGCGGTATCTTCTCTAACGAAGCTGGTCTCGGTTCTGCTCCAATCGCAGCAGCTCCAGTTCAGACAAACGAACCTGTTGAACAGGGTCTCGTCAACATGACAGGTACAGTAATCGATACACTCATCGTTTGTACAATGACAGGTCTTGCGATCGTTATCGGTGGCATGACAAACGGAATCTGGGAAAATCCAGAAAACCTCAAGGGTGTTGCCCTTACAGCAGCTTCATTCAACAAGGTTCTCGGCGGTGACGGACATTCAGTTCAGTTCCTCCTCATGCTTTGTCTTGCATTCTTTGCATTCACAACAATCCTCGGCTGGGACTACTACTCAGAAAAGTGTCTTGAATACCTTACAGGCGGAAAGATGGGAATCGTAAAGGGCTTCAGATGGCTTTACATCCTCGCAGTTCTTATCGGACCTTACTTCACAGTAAATGCAGTATTCACAATCGCCGACATCTTCAACGGCCTCATGGCAATCCCTAACTGTGTTGCTTTGATCGTTCTTGCAGGTGTTGTTGCAAAGGAAACAAAGTCTTACTTTGACAGATTTCCAAAGCTGTAATTTAAGATAATTTGAAAATAAAGAAGGCCTGTCAGTCTATAAAGATTGGCAGGCCTTTTTTGTTTTAAATTTTTTTTGAAATTTATTTCACCAGCTTATTCAGTACATGGTCTTTCTGCCGCCAGTTTTTGTCTACGGCAACATTAAGCTCGATGTCTACGCGGTAAGGGAAAATTTTACGGGCGGTCTTGATGGATTCAACGCGGATTGTCTTGATCATCTGGGCCCCCTTGCCGATGACTATGCCTTTCTGGCTGTCACGTTCGACGCAGATTTCAGCACGGACTTTAAGAAGATTTGCCTTTGCCATTTCCATGTGCTTGATGTTTACATAGATGGCGTGGGGAAGTTCCTGCTCAAGGCGGTTGATGGCTTCTCCGCGGATGATTTCTGCAATACGGAATTCAACTTCCTGGTCTGTGTAGTATTCTTCAGGGTAAAGGTGAGGTGCTTCTTCTGCCATGTCGTAAAGGGCAGTGAGGACATCGTTGACTCCCTTGTCTTCCTTTGCGCTCATTTCAACGATGCGGCTGTCAGGAAGTTCCGGCAGGGTTCGGTGGATGAAGGCGCGTGAATTTTCAGGTTTTGCAAGAGGATCTTCTGTCTTGTTTATGGCAACCACAAGTTTCTTTGTAAACGGAGCCACAAGTTTTGCGATCATTTCTTCTTCATCTGTGTGATCGCGTGTAGAATCCAAAACATAGAGGATTTCGTCGCTGTCCTTGATGTTTTCTTCCGCGATGGCCGTAAGCTTAAGGTTGAATTTCTTTTCGCTCAAGTGCAGTCCAGGAGTGTCTATGAAAACAAGCTGCCCGATAGATGTGTTGACGATTCCGCGGATTGCGTTTCTTGTTGTCTGCGGAACTGCCGAAACGATGCTGACCGTTTCCTGGGTAGCCGTATTGAGAAAAGTGCTTTTTCCTGCACTAGGGCGGCCTACGATTGAAACCAGGGCTGTCTTTGGACCTGCAGGTTCTACTATAAATTCGTCCGTTTCTTCATTGACTATTTCTTCACTCATACTTTTTATTATGTGGAAAAAATGGGAAATCTGCAATATAATTGGGGCATTATGGACGATTTGAAAGTTTTACCGGGAAAACCTACGCCTCTTGGTGCAAACCTTGCGGATGGCGGTGTTAATTTTGCGGTTTACAGCAAAAATGCGACTTCAGTTTCAATAGAATTCTTCAGGACTCCTGATGATACGGAACCTTGTTCCAGGATAGATTTTGACCCGGTGCTCAACAGAACCGGTGATATCTGGCATTGCTTCGTTCCTGATGCAAAAGCCGGAGACCTTTATCTTTACCGGGTTGACGGTCCCTTTGATGTTTCAAGAGGCTTGAGGTTCAACAAAAAGCAAAAACTTTTTGACCCATATGCAAAGGCAATTACTCCCACATCGGTTTTCTATAATCTGCCTCCAAACTATAAGGCTGCCCTTGATAAAGAAGATGTTGAACTCCAGACTGAATCAAAACATCTTTTCCCAAAATGCGTAGTAATCGACAACGATTCTTTTGACTGGCAGGGGGACAAACCGATCAACCGTCCCCTGTCGGAAAGCATAATCTACGAAGTTCATCTTAAAGGATTTACGGCCGGTAAGAATTCTGGAGTTTCATGTCCTGGAACTTACAGAGGCTTCATGGAAAAAATTCCATACCTCAAGGATCTTGGCATCACTGCAGTTGAGTTGCTTCCGATCCATGAATTCGACGAATACGAAAATGCGAACGTAAATCCCCGCACTGGTGAGAGAATGAAGAATTATTGGGGATACAGTACCATCAATTTCTTCTCTCCAAAGGCTGGGTATGCCGCTGACAAGACTCCTGGCGGCGTTGTCAATGAATTCAAGCTTCTGGTCCGTGAGCTTCATAAAGCCGGAATCGAAGTGATCCTTGATGTTGTATATAACCACACTGCGGAAGGAAACGAACATGGTGTTCCGCTCAATTTCCGCGGATTTGAAAATGAAGTTTACTATACGCTTGTTGACAGCCACAAGGAATACTACATGAATTTCTCCGGCTGCGGTAATACAGTGAACTGCAATCATCCGGTAGTGCGCGACATGATTCTGGACAGCCTGCGTTACTGGGTCACAAACTATCACGTTGACGGATTCCGCTTTGACCTTGCTTCGATTCTTACAAGAAGCCAGGAAGGAATTCTCTTGAAATTCCCTCCGCTGACAAATGCGATTTCTGAGGATCCTGTCCTTGGAAAAACAAAGATCATTGCTGAACCCTGGGATGCGGGCGGTGGATATCAGCTTGGTGGTTTCCCAGGCGGAAGATGGGCTGAATGGAACGACCGGTTCCGTGACGATATCCGCAGATTCTGGCGTGGTGATGAATTCTGCTCTACTGGAGCCGCCACACGCATAAGCGGATCCAGCGACCTGTTTACAATCAGCGGACGTACCCCTTGCCACAGCATAAACTACGTTACATGCCATGACGGTTTTACCATGAACGACCTTGTCAGCTACAACGGCAAACATAATGATGAGAATGGCGAAGGAAACCGCGACGGAACTGACAGCAACTGGAGTTACAACTACGGCTATGAAGGCCCGACCATGAATCCCCTCATCGAACGCCATCGCAACAAGGCCATGAAGAACTTCATTCTCACACTCATGGTTTCCCAGGGAACTCCAATGCTCCTTGGCGGCGATGAATTCCGCAGGGGACAGCAGGGCAACAACAATGCCTACTGCCAGGACAATGACATCAGCTGGTTTGACTGGGGCAACTGCAGCATGAACCACGGCCTCATTGAATTTACAAAAAAGGCAATCAGGCTCAGAAGGGAACACAAAATCTTCCGCAGGGAAGAATTCTTCCACGGGGACAGGGGAAATACTCCTGACATCCAGTGGTATGAAAAAGATGGAAGCAATCCTGACTGGAGCAAAATATCAAGGTTCCTTGCCTTCAGGCTTTCTGGAATTGCCGATGCAAGGGAAGGGGAAATTCCTGACAATGATTTCTTTGTGGCTGCAAACACTGACCGCAATGATGTCATGCTCAGACTTCCGACAATCAAGGACAAGCGAAAGTGGTACAGGATTGCAGATACTTCTATAGAAGATGACAGTTGCATTCTTGATGTTGAAAATGCCGAAAGTCTTCTTGCCCAGGAACGCTACATTCTGCCGTCCGCATCCATGCTGGTTCTTGTGGCTAAGTAGGAAAGCTTGTTGAAAGCGGAATGAGGTTGTTTTTGTTCCGCTTTTGAGGAAAAATTTAACAGAAATATAAAAATTATGGTAACGCTTGCATATTTGAAACGTTTCCATATATACTTGTGAAAGATACCTGATGGGAATCTTTAAAACAGAAAACAACAAAAGTTCAATACGGAGGAAATATATGACTTTTGATGCAGAACAGTTCAAGGAAAACCTTACAGCCCGTCTTAGACGCCAGTACGGAAAGGACATTTCACAGGCTAACAAGCATGACCTTTTCGATGCAGTAAGTGCCAGTGCCCTTGAAATTATCATGCCTAACTGGATGGAAACTCGCAAAGCTTATGAAGCCAAGCCTACAAAGCAGCTTTGCTACCTCAGTGCTGAGTTCTTGATGGGGCGCGCCCTTTCAAACAACCTTATTAACTCTGGTATCATGGATCAGGTTAAGGAAGTTCTCAAGGGAATGAACATCAACTATGACCTTGTTGAAGATGAAGAACCTGATGCAGGTCTCGGTAACGGTGGTCTCGGTCGTCTCGCAGCATGTTTCCTTGATTCCCTTGCTACACTCGAATACCCTGGACACGGATACGGTATCCGCTACCAGTACGGTATGTTCGAGCAGCACATTGAAGATGGTTACCAGGTTGAATATCCTGACAACTGGCTCAAGCACCGCGACCCATGGGAAACAAAGAGATCTGACCTTGCTGTTACTGTAAAGTTCGGTGGACAGATCAAGTACGGAAAGACTCCTGATGGACAGGACCGCTTCTATCTTGAAAATGCGGAAGAGATCATCGCAACTCCATACGACATGCCTATCGTTGCTTACGGTTCAAATACTGTAAACACACTCCGCCTGTGGCAGGCATCTTCTCCAAACGGATTCGATCTTCAGCTTTTCAACGACATGCAGTACCACCGTGCCGTAGAACGCCAGAACGATGCGGAAAACATCAGCCGCGTTCTCTATCCAAACGACAACGGCCCTATGGGTAAGGAACTCCGCCTGCGCCAGCAGTACTTCTTCTCAAGTGCTTCCCTTCAGGACCTTGTTCACCACTATGTAAATACTGTTG
>JAEDDW010000104.1 GCA_016293645.1 Treponema sp.
TATAATGAAAAAGCAAAAAAAAATCCGCAACCTGCAGGAGGTTACGGATTAAATTGCTTCAGTTCAAGCTTTAGTATTTGAATTTGCTTCCACCGATGAATTCACGGATTATCGATTCATTTGGTACGGCATTGGCAGGTATTGTCTGGAAGTTGTCCAGGAATTTAAGAAGACGGCTTGCTTCCGCAAACTGGCTTTGTGTCGGTGCGACGCAGCGTAGGAGCGGGGCTGCATAAACACGGAGAACTGCAAGCTCATAGTCCAATGCTGTATTGAGCATTGCATCGGCATTGTTCTGGAATGGGAATATGTGCTTTTTTTCTCCTTTCTGAACGTTGTCCCACATGGCTATCGTGTCGGCGGCACTCTTCCCACGATAGTTGTAATCGCGAACGATTCTGCGGATAAGACGGTTGTCGCTTGTAGAAATTCTGTTGTGGTCATCAAGATTCAGCTGGGTGAGAGCAGAAAGATAGATCTTGAATTTCAGTTCAGGTGCTACAAGTGGCGTAAGCTTGTCGTTGAGTCCATGAATTCCTTCCATTACAAGAATGTCATTTTCTTCAAGCCTCATGGTGTCACCCTTGAAGTAGCTGACTCCTTCATGGAAGTCATAAGACGGAAGCTTGATTTCCTTTCCGTTGAACATGTCCACAAGATTTTCGTTGAGCATCTTGATGTTCAATGCTTCAAGGCATTCATAATCGTAGTTTCCGAATTCATCCTTTGGTGTTTCTGCACGTCCAACATAATAATTGTCCAGGCTGATTACTTTAGGTGTGTAACCACGGGCCTGAAGCTGGAGTGAAAGTTTTTTGCTTGTTGTTGTTTTTCCAGATGATGAAGGGCCTGCAATAAGAACTACACGTGCTGACTTCTTTGTCTGGATCTGTTCTGCGATGTCAGAAATCATTTTTGTCTGGTATGTCTCAGTTATACTGATGAAATCATTTATCTTTCTGTCATGTATAAGCTGATTCAAACCGGCAGCTGAAGTGACTCCAAGTTTTTTGCCCCATTCCTTGTATGTTCTGAAGATATTGAAAAGTTTAGGCTGGTCGTTGAACTCAGGAAGCTTTGTGCAGTCAGTGTGCTTTGGAAATCTCAGAAGAAATCCATCCTCGTATTTCATGATGTCAAAGATGTCCACCATTCCTGTGCTTGAGACAAGAGGTCCAAAATACAGGTCGGTGAATTCATCAAGCTTGTTGACCATGATTTTTGACGGGCAGTTATAGTTCAATGCCTTGCGGGTTTCTGTAAGATTAAGTTCCTCGAAAGTATTGCATGCATTTTCATATGAAATGTACGATGTTTCAATGGCGAAATCTTCCTTTACGAGACGTTCCATCTCTTTTTTGAGTGCTGCAATATCTTCCGTTGAAATGGATGAATCCTTTTCAAGAGTATAGTAGTATCCGTAGTCCAAGCTAGGTCCGACCAGAAGTCTTTTACCAGGGAAAAGATTATGGGCTGCAGTAGCAAGAATGAAACACAGAGAACGTCTGTATACGGCTGCACCTTCGCTTGAATCTGCATAGACAGGTTCGATGGATGCGCTGATATTGACAGGTGTTGTAAGTGAACATACTTCATTGTTTACTTTGACAGCGATAACTTTTCTGTCGGAAGAGTGAAAATGATCAACAATGATCAATGGTCGAATTTCATTTTCTACTTCAATAGAAGAATTATCTGGAAATGTAAGTTTGATCTTATTCATAGAAGCCTCCAGTTGAAATTAGATGCAAAGATTAACCCGTTGAATCACAGGTTCTGGTGGATATAAACAGCCAGTGCATCTTTAGAATCAGCTGCTATAATTATAAAGCACAAAATTTGATTTTACAAACTTTATGATGGTTATCTGAAAAAAACAAAAGGCACCGTACAACAGGATGCCTTTATAGAATCATGAGTTTCGTATCTGCTTTCGCTTTGGATGCCTATTTTTTTGAGAATGATCCGAAGAGGGCTTTTACCTGCTGAATTATTGCGACAAACAGGTTTGCAATGAATGAAAGAATCCTAATGAATATCGAAGGATTTTTGAGTTTTTCAAGTCTCTTGTAGCCGTCGAGAAGTTCTTCATCTGTGAATTCTTTACGCTGATTGTTTTCTTCAAGCTCGATTTCAAGCTGGCGGATTTTGTCAACATTGTTATCAAGGACGATGGCGTTGATTCTTTCCCATCCAAGGGATTTTGCTGCTTCAAGACGTCTTTCTCCTGCAATGAGTTCGTATTTGGAATTCAGCGTGATTGGGTTCAGCAGACCATAAAGCCTGAGACTTTCCTTGAGTGCCTCAAGATCTCCTAAGTCGCGTCTAACTCTTTTTTTTATCTTGATGTCATCAATCTTTACAAACATTGGTCATTCCCTTTTTTATCAGTCAAGAAGCCAGTTTGAGAAGTCATCAGGATCCCTGTTGCTCTCAAAATCATCATTATCCGAATCGATGACAATGTCAAGTTCAGAAGAAAGTTTTCCGCTTGTAAGGAAAGTTAAATCTACGGAAAGAGGAGAGAAGTCTGTGTCTTCGATAAAATTGTATCCTGACTGCATTCTTGCTCTCTTAAGTCTGAATGTGCCAAGGTTTCTTCCGGTGCTGTCAGTATGTTTGATACATGATTCTGTTGGTTCCGTACCAGGATAGTAATAGGCTGTCATTTTATAGCTTTCACAATCCGGTGTAAGCAGTCCACCACTTTTTGAACATACTTCGAGTTCAATCAGAGATTCTGGTTTTTCTTCAAAGAAAGGCTTGTATCCCTTGCCTTGATTGGCGGCATTCATGAAGTCACCCCATGCAACACCTGCAAGAGTTGAACCTGTGATGGAAAGGCCAAGCGATTGACCAGGTTTGTCGAAACCAAACCAGAAAACGGAGGTGTAATAAGGCGTGAATCCTGCAGCCCAGGCATCGGCCCAGTTCTGTGTGGTACCTGTCTTTCCGGCTATAGGCATGTTGAATTTTTTACCGTTGGAATTATCAAGGCGGAACTTACTTCCTTTACCCTTGCGTTTTCCTGTCACGTAGTATGTTGAATCCCAGTCGGCACCGTATCTCAAAGTTCCGCTGGCAACGGTCTGCTTCATGATTTCCTGCATGATGAATGCTGATTCCTGTTTGAGGATCTGTTTTCCACCTTTCTGCGATTTCTGCTGTGCCCTAAGTTCCTTTTCAGGATTCATGATTTCATTCCCATTTTTGTCTTCAACGGAAAGAATTGCAATTGGTGTAACTTCTCTTCCCTTGTTGGCAATGGTAGCATAGGCTTTTGCCATTTCTATAGGACGTACGGCACATACACCAAGTCCGAGAGGGTAGACCCTGTCAAAGTGGCGGGATTCAAGTTCGTTTGCAGGAATTCCAAGCAGTGATGAAGTCCTTTTGATTGCGGCGTCAAAACCGACAGCATCAAGAACCTTGATTGAAGGAATGTTCATGGAATGGGCGAGGGCATACCAGAGCGGAACATCTCCCTCCCACTGGCCCTTGAAGTCCTGAGGAATATATGGAGTTCCGTCTTCCTTGTGGAAAACGACAGGAGTGTCACTGATGATGGCCGTCATGCTTGCCGGATGTCCCTCAAGCATCTGGTGGTTTTCAATCGCCTCGGAATAATACAATGGCTTGAATGTTGAACCTGGCTGAAGCCTTGCCTGAACCGCACGGATGAACTGGTTTTCCTGATCGTATTTTGAACCGCCGACCATGGCATCAATATATCCCGTTGAGTTTTCAAGGGCGATCATGGTTCCTTCAATGGTAGTTTTTTCGGCATTCTGTTTGATGAGGGAATTTCCCTTGTTTACGATTCCTGTCTTGAGTGATTCGATTCCAAAGAGCATGGAGAAAACATCGATCATCGGGTTGATCTTTGTTCTGTATTCTTTGATAGCGATTGTCTGGTTTCTCTGGTCTGAAAGTTTAAGGTCAGGCAGGTTGAAGGTAAGGCTTATGAGTTCCGTAAGAGGAATATACTTGCTGAACGCTGAACGTTCGTGAGAGTTCATTGTTCTCTGGTAAAGTCTGTTTGCGGCCTTGATATAGTCCTGCATGATTTCATCGGCTGCCTTCTGGTGAGAAAGATTGAGCGATGTGTTTACTGTGAATCCGCTTGTGTAGATGTCTTCAGTTCCGTAGATCATGTTACTGAGTGTACGGCGGACATATTCGCTGAACCATGGAGCCTCGTCGTTCTGCATTGCATGGGCTGAAGCACTTGTCCTTGTGTAGTCAAAGTTTGCCCAGTATGTGTCAAAGCTTTCCGTGGCTTCTTCTTTTGTTATATAGTTAGATTCCACCATGGAATTGAGTACGTCCTTCTGTCTTGCCATGGCACGGTTAGGGTGCTCGAAAGGATTATAGAATGAAGGGTTTGAAAGCTGAATTACAAGGATTGCTGCCTCGGCTGGTGTGATTTCCGTAGCTCCGTGTCCAAAGTAGTATTTGCTGGCAGCGTTTACACCGTAGGTTCCGCCTCCGAAATAAATCTTGTTTACATAAAGCTCAAGAATCTCATCCTTTGATAGATGACGTTCCATCTGAATAGCCCACCACAGCTCGCGGAATTTTCTCTTGAGTGAATAGTCGCTTCTGTCGGCGTAAAGAGTTCCGGCTATCTGCTGTGTCAAAGTTGATCCACCACCAAGGGAACGGCGGGTAAGGACTCCGACTACTGCACGGGAAAGGGCTTTGAAACTGAAACCATGATGTGCGTAGAAAATTCTGTCTTCTCGTGTGAGAAGTGCATCCTTCATGTGCTGCGGAAGATCACGGAGAGCAATGATTTCACGACGTTCGTCACTTGCGAATTCAGTGATGAGTTCTCCATTGACGTCAAGAAGTCGAGTAGGGAGTGCTGTCTCAAAATCCGTAAAATTTTCTGTATTTATTGTATTTACTGTTGCTGCAAGGCCTTTGCCAAGAAGTGCTCCGAAAAGAAGCGAAAAAACAACCAGGGCAGAAAGGCAAATGGCACTCAGGCTTTTATTAAATTTCATAACGGAAGCATTATATAGAAAAAACAGGATAAATGCAATTTTTCAGCCTGCCATTGCAATTGTTCTGGCATTGTGTATTGACATGTGGAATCAAATCATGCTATATTCATTTCCAACACGGGGTGTTAGCGAAGCTGGTTATCGCGCTGGCCTGTCACGCCGGAGACCACGGGTTCGAGTCCCGTACATCCCGATACTGTCCGCTCTCTAGAGTGGGCATTTTTTTTTCATACACGGGCAATAGCGCAGTTGGTAGCGCGCCACGTTCGGGACGTGGAGGTCGGGGGTTCGAATCCCCCTTGCCCGAAGACAAAACCTGTTTAGTAAATCTAAGCAGGTTTTTATTATTTTAAACATAAAGGAAAACTATCAGGGGGATTCGAAGCTGATGAGCGCCATGACGGCCGTAGCAGGGGCGTGCGGCAGTCATGGAAAAGGCGCCATGGAGGGCGCCGACAGCGAAGAAGCCGGCCCGGAGAGAGGCGACAGGAAGTCGCCGAAAGGAGGGCGGGCCCCCTTGCCCGAAGACAAAACCTGTTTAGTAAATCTAAGCAGGTTTTTATTATT
>JAEDDW010000105.1 GCA_016293645.1 Treponema sp.
TAGTCAAAGGGGTCTGTCCCCGTTGTTCAAGAATTGAAGAATCGGCTCGTGATAAATGAAAAACTGTCAGGAAAAACGCACCCACCCCCTTGCAACAAAGGCTGATATCCTGTATATTAATTTCACCTGGCGCTTTAGCTCAGCTGGATTAGAGCATCTGCCTTCTAAGCAGAGGGTCGGCAGTTCGAGTCCGCCAAGCGTCACTTGCTTCCTCTTTGAGGGAGCTTTTTTTTTGCCTTTCCATAAATACCGGAGCCTTGACATGAAAAAACTTTTCCTCATTCTGATTTCACTTTTCCTGATGATCGCAATTCTATGGGCAGTCACAAACAATACTGACAAGGGGGACAGACCTGACGATAGCCCTTATGAACAAAGGGGACAGACCCCTATGGATTCTATGGATTTTGAAGCCTCAGCAAGGGATGCGGCAACAGTTCCGCCTGTAAAAGAAGAAATCACAACGGAATTTTTTGATGAAGCAAAGGCGCTTCCGGTCTGCAATGGAAACGACAATGACCCGGCAAACAACGACGACCACGAAATCCACTCCTACAGCGGATTCACCCTCTGCTACAGGGAAAGCTACGAAGATGCTGAATGGGTTGCCTACATTCTGACCCGCGAGGAACTTGAGGCAGTCACCGGAAGAAGCAACGACTTTAGGCCGGATCCTTCCATAACAACAGGTTCTTCTGATTTAAGCGACTACAAAAAATCAGGTTACGACAGAGGACACCTTGCGCCGGCGGCAGACATGGAATGGAGCAAGGAAAGCTGCAGTGAAAGTTTTTTTATGAGCAACATGACACCCCAGGCACCAGCCTTCAACCGCGGAATGTGGCAGCAGCTTGAAATTCAGGTACGCAGATGGGCTGACAGATTCGGGAAAATAATTGTCGTCACAGGTCCAGTACTCGAAAAAAATGCGGACGATTATGCAAAAATAGGCGGCAATCAGGTAGCGGTTCCGGAATATTTCTTTAAATCCATTCTTGCGCAGACTCCAGACGGAACGGCAACCGCCATAAGTTTCATCATGCCAAACGCAAAATGCGAGGGATCCATATGGGACTACTGCGTGACCACCGATGAAGTTGAAAAACGATGTGGATTTGATCTTTTTTCATTCCTTCCTGACGCGCTGGAAGACGGAATTGAAAGTTCCGTGGAAACCGACAGCTGGAAATGAAAATTTCGGTTAAAAATTTGACAATATATGCAAAAAGAAGTAAATTTGCATACATAACACTTCAAAGGAGGCCCTCATGTCATTATTACAGGTAAGAGAATTTCCTAACAAACTCTACAAAATGCTTGCCATGGTAGCAGAAACAGAAAACCGCAGCATTACACAGCAGACAATATACATGCTTAAAAAACAGCTTGTCCCTGCGGAAAATGAAAACCAGCTTAGACGACGCAAGGTATTGAGCAGTCTTGCAGCAACGGCAATGACACTGCCACCGGAAGCACCCTCTGCGGCCGACCTTATAAGAAGCGACAGGGAAAGCAACCACGGAAAATCGGAAGGCCTTTTGCTTTCATGAAAGTTGTGATCGATGCAAGCGCCGCCTTTGAGATTGCCTTCAAGGGAAAGAAATATGAGCATTACAGGGAAATACTTGAGAATGCAGAAGAAGTCATAGCCCCGCCACTTTTCCAGAATGAAATTACAAACACCTTATGGCTTTATGCAAAGGCTGGCTATGTGGACATGCAGAACGCAAAACTGACCTTAGCCTACATTTTTCAGCTGGTGGACAGCTACGAGAACACGGCGGACTGTTCACTGGAAATTCTGCACGAAGCGGCACGGCTTGGGCACAGCACCTATGACATGTCCTATCTTATTCTTGCAAGGCGCAACGCTTCAACTCTCCTGACCGTTGACAGAAAACTCATCAAGCTGTGCCAGGATTGCGGCGTTGACGTTGAATGAAGGACTTGCAACCGTGTTTTCATAGAATCTCGCAGAGTTTTTTTACGTCATCCATGGTGGTTGCCCAGCTTGTGGCAATGCGGATAACGGTGTGACTGTCATCGTATTTTTCCCAGAAGCTTACGGCAACTTTTTCTGTCAACTTTTTATACTGTTCGTTTTCAAGGACAACAAAAATCTGGTTTGTCGGTGAATCAATGTAGAAGACATAATTCTTCTTTTTGAGTTCCGCCTTGATCACTGCGGCTGTCTCGATGGCATTTTTTGCAATGTCAAAGTAAAGGCCGTCAGTGAACAGGGTATCAAACTGGATTCCGTTAAGGCGTCCCTTGGCAACAAGAGCTCCATGCTGCTTTACCTGGGCAACATAGTGGGCAGGCATGTTCTTTTTTGTGAATACCAGGGCTTCTCCGCAAAGGGCCCCTACTTTTGTTCCGCCGATGTAGAAAATGTCGCAAAGACGGGCAATGTCTTCCATCGTTGCATCGTTTTCCTTTGCGGCAAGGGCATAGCCAAGGCGAGCGCCATCAAGGTAAAGGGGAATGTTGAATTCGTGGCAGACTGCGGAAATGTCCTCAAGTTCTTTTTTTGAATAGAGGGTTCCAAATTCAGTAGGCTGGCTGATGTAGCACATTCCGGGGAACACCATCTGCTCGTGGTTTTCGTCGGCAAAGAAATCACCGAGCATTTTTCTAAGTCCAGAGGCCACAACCTTGGCATCCTTTGTCTCTGTCGTAAGCACCTTGTGTCCGGAAAATTCTATTGCACCTGCCTCATGGCATGTAACATGACCTGTGGTGGCAGACACGACGCCTTCATAGTCACGACAGATTGTGTCGATCACAACCTGGTTTGTCTGAGTTCCGCCTGTAAGAAAAATCACCTGGGCATCAGGACAAGCACAGGCAGCGGCTATTTTCTTTTTTGCGCTTTCAGTATATGTATCAGTTCCGTAGCCGGAAAGCTTTTCCATGTTGGTTTCAACAAGCTTTTCAAGGATTTTAGGATGGGCACCTTCGCAATAATCATTCACAAAATACAGCATTTTTCTACTCCAGGACAAAGAAATCCAAACTTGCCATCCCTAAAATTGCAATTTCTAGAGACTACATACTATAATATACTTATGAAAGATTCCTTTGTAAATGTACGGTGTGACGAGAACAATCCAAAATGGGAGAACTGCATCAAGCGTGAAAGTTCGCTTTATAACAGGAACGGAATACGCTCGGAATTTGAACGGGACTATACCCGCATCCTTCACTGCGAAGCCTACAGAAGGTTGAAGCACAAAACGCAGGTTTTCTACGCTCCACAGAATGACCACATCTGCACCAGGATCGAACACGTAAACCATGTTGCAAGTGTAAGCACAACAATAGCAAAACACCTTGGACTCAACCGTGAGCTTACGGAAGCAATTGCAATAGGACATGACATCGGCCATGCTCCATTCGGCCACACGGGAGAAGACATCCTCAACAAATTGATCTCAAACCAGAAGGAAGGAATCAATGCTCCCAAAAAATTCTGGCATGAACGCAACAGCCTTTTCTTTGCGGACTTTATCGAGACACTGCAGGATCCGGAAGGCTACGGAACAAACCTTGACCTGACCTATGCCGTGCGCGACGGACTAATCTGCCACTGCGGAGAAGTTGACCAGCAGGGACTGAAACCCCGCGATGAAAACATCGAGCTTTATTCGATCAAAAGGCCTGGCGTTGTTTCGCCATACACATGGGAAGGCTGCATTGTAAAAGTTGCGGACAAGGTTTCTTTTCTTGGACGAGACATAGAGGATGCAAGAAGTTACCACATTCTGGATATGGCGGCTTACCGTCAGCTTCGTGAAATTGTCGGAGCAACCCTTGGCTTTGGCCCAAACAAAAAATTTTCTTCGCACACGACAAACGGTGTCTACCGTTCAGGACGCGCAGTAAACACGACGGTTCTCATCAATGATATGATAGTGGACCTTTGCGAGCAGAGTTCACCGGAGAAAGGACTTTGCTTCAGCGAGCCATATTACAAGTTCATATCGGAACTCAAACGGTTCAGCTATGCCAGCATCTACAAGAACTGGCGGCTTGAGGAATTTGCCCGGTATGCAGAAAACATTCTTGGTACAATTTTCAGAACACTCATGAAGCTGCAGGTTTATGCCCAGAACGGAAGGGTCGAGCAGGTACTCAGATACATGCCTAAACTTGCAAAGACTTTCAGCAACTGGCTCATAAAATATTCAAACTATGACGCAGCAAAGAAAAACATCATGCATGTCAGAACTCTGCAGGTCTTTGATGTAAATGACAATGAAAGCTGGGAAAAATGCATCATCGAATTCATAAGCGGAATGAGCGACCAGTTTGCAATCCAGGCATTCAACGAAATCGTTGGTTTTTAAAGGCGGAACAGAATGGATGCTGTAAAATTTTCATGCAATGGATGTTCCCTCTGCTGCCGGTTTAAAGGCGGAGTGGTCATGCTTTCAAAGGATGACCTTGCACGGCTTGCTGTCTGGGCAGAGCTTACGGAAGAACAGTTCATCAAGGTTTACTGCCAGTGGCTGGAAAATTCAGACGGCAAGGAATATCTGTGCCTAAAGACCATGCATTCAAATCCTGAAACTGACGACTGCGTCTTCTGGGACAGTTCAATTCCGGGATGCCAGTGCTACTCTGCCCGTCCTGTTCAATGCAGCACCTACCCTTTCTGGACAAAAATTGTTGCTGACGAAAAATCATGGAATGCCGAGAAAATTCATTGTCCCGGCATCAATGAAGGCGACTTTCATAATTCCGCAGAGATAGAGTCGGAACTGAAAAAATACGAAGACAGGATTCCGATCACAAGATGATTTTATTTTCCTATGACTTCCTGCCATGAAGGAATTTTCTTTCCGCTTTTCACCGCCTCGTCGACAATGGAATAATACTTTATTTTCTTTTCAAGGTGGGCAAGTCCTGCCTTGAGATTTTTGATTTCCTTTTCCGTTTCTTTTTTCTGGGCATTCATCATTTCCACAATCTTCTGTGAATTGTTCTTCATGTCCTTTTCATATTCAAAAAAAAGCTTTATTTCTTTCAGCGGAAACCTTGCTTTTTTAAAACATTCAATGGCATTGAGCCGATCAACGTGGGATTCATCATAGATTCTATGATACCCATTCTTATGCTCAACATTTTCAAGCAGCCCTATTTCTTCATAATATCTTATGGCAGAAGCCGGAAGATTGAACTTCTCCGACATGTCCTTTATCGAATACATAAATACCCCCAGGATATATGATATTTTATCACAAAAACGCTTGAGTTCAAGTTGACTTTAAGTAGTACTATGAGAATGGAGGAATTTTCAATGAGCTACACTGCTTCGAACAAACGATATGACACAATGAAATACAACCGCTGTGGAAAATCTGGACTCATGATTCCGGCTGTTTCCTTAGGTTTATGGCACAACTTTGGAACAAACGATGACTTTGAGA
>JAEDDW010000106.1 GCA_016293645.1 Treponema sp.
GCAGAAAGATAAACCACAAACTTTCAACCAGGGTTTACGTAAAATAGCATTCTGCGTGTTAAAACGCCATTAATAAAGTCCTACATTTTTGCCGGGCGGATGTCATTCGCTCGGCATTTCTTTTTTGTTCTTCAGTCATTATTGACTTCGACAAAATCAGTATCAATCAGACGGTCGATGTACCATTTCACCTTTTTCCATTCTTCCTGAACATTCTTTGTCTTTTTTCCAAGACGTGCAAGATATTTTACCGCAGTTCCAAGATTAAAGGCAGGTCCACCCTTGATCCCGCTGCAGAAAAGCTCAATGATGTCTATGGCCTCAATCCCGGACTTGTTGAGATATCGTTTTGGATGGTTTGTGACAGCCTTGTCAGCCTCATCCTCACTTTCGAATTTTTCAGATGGATTTTCCGATTCCCTGGCTATGAGGCTGTATATGTCGTTGCCTTCTTTTCTGCAGAATCTCTCAAAACCCTCATCAATGAAGATGAGTTTCGCAAGATCGTTGAGAACCTTCGAAGCCACTGCGGAAGGCATTTCCTCGCTGTATTTTGCTACAAGTTCAACCGCTTCTGCCGATGTCATTTTTTTTGCCATTTTTGAGCCTGCCTTTTTTCAAATAGTTACTTCTGGCCATTTCTGGAAACCACAGTTTTCAGAAAAACCAATATAAAAGCTCCAAACGGAAACTGTTTCCCAGAGCTTTCATATTGTATACCAAATGCACCTTTCTTTCGAGGTCTTTTGATGACTTATTTCATCCAATGGATGTTATTTTTGCGCTCGGCAGCGGCATTTGTTCCGCATTCCGCAGCATAGCCAATGGCAGCATGGCCTATTCCTTCCCAATCGCCTTCGACTCCAAGCCCAAGGCTTTCTGCAGCATTGAGAAGATTTCCCAGCCGGAACAGCCATCGAACTTTCAGCAAGCGGAAAAACAATCAATCTTCTGGTGACTGACCTTTGTCCAAGCTCAAGCAACGCCCACCACACAAGCAAGGCAAACTATTTCTTCGATCTACAGAAATCGGCGTTCACGACTCTTGCCGATGAATCTGTCGGAGAACTGCAGATGACTTTCAAGGTCATCCCCTACCCTACTTCAAAAAACATAGGATTCATATCCACCACAACCCAGTAATGGTATCTTCAGGGCAGATTCTTCAACATGCGCTATCCTTTGAAAAAAAATCGAGTGGTCGCTCGATGGAGGAACAACATTTTCCGAAATGTCTCCTGTTGCCTGTGTCAAAAACAATCTTTATTGCATAAATTGATCTTTGCATCGCTTTTTTGTTTCACAACCTTGCTGGTGATAAATTGCAGGATAAAAGAGAAGTCAAAGATAACACCAGAAAACATTGTCGATACAGCAACCCAACTGGACGATATGGAGAAAGTGATGCAAGTCCTGCCACAGCCGGAATCATAACTGTAACCAAAACCCTGGAATTCAGCCAGGAATCAAAAGTGTTACCAGAAGGCTTTCCGCGTGAACCCGCTGGAATCAATTCTGTTACCAAAAAAAGACGCAGTATATTGATTTCATATGGAAATCATATAGATTTTACAAATATTTATTGATTTCATCTATATAAGATGGGCATAAACAGCCAGCAACCTTCTCAGATGCAACAGGTGTGGAAATTCCACCTTTCGGAATCAAAAGTGTTACCAAAAAACAGTACAGAATAAAGCCGGAGCATCAAAACTGTTACCAGACAAAGTGATGACCGGAGAAATATATTGATTTTATATAGAATTTATATATATTCCATCCATATTTATTGAAATCATATATATGAATTGCGAAAAAAACAAAAAAAACGGAATCAAATCCGTTACCAGAAATGAGGAACAGCAGCCAGTCAAAAAAAAATGAATTCCATCAAAATCCCATGAGAGGCTCATAGAAGGCCTACAATCAAAACACAGCCGGAATCGAGTATTTTATCAACCTCTTCAAAAAGAAGGCCTCTATGGCCTTTTACGAGAATCTATATTTTATATATATAATTTATATATTATTTATATATTTCATATAGATTTTACATATATTTTAACTATATCACATATAGATTATATATATAAATCACCAATAAATATTGACAGAATCAATAAATATGGGTAAAATATTGATATCGAATAGATTTTGGTGGGGATTCTATTATGTCTAAAGTCATTACTCTTCTTAACCGTAAAGGCGGCTGTTCCAAAACCAGCACGGCTTTCAGTCTTGCTGTCGAACTTTCAAAAAAAGCAAAGACCTGCTGCATCGATCTTGATGACCAGGCAAACCTTACATCTTGGGCGGGAATCGATTCCCTTCAGTATGAATTCGCAGACTACCTTCTTGGAAAATGCGAAATACAGAATGTCATCCAGGCGACAAAAGTTCCTGACCTTTTCATAATTCCAACAGCTGCCCGTGAAGGTGAACTCAGAAGCTACGCTGATACAAAAGCAAAAGATGAACCTTTCAAGATCTACAAGCTCTGCCAGGAACTTTCAAAGATCTTTGACTTCATAATCATCGATACATCTCCTGCATGGGGAAGCCTTGAAAAATCCGCCTGCCTTGCAAGCGATGAGATCATCACGCCGCTTAAGCTGGATAAATTTTCAAGCGATGGTCTTGAAACGCTCAAGGCAAATTTCGACAAGCTCAAGCTGGAATATGACGACTGCCACGGAATTTCTGAAAACGGCAGGCCATATCTCAACAAGCTGGTTCTCTCGGAATACAATGCCAGCTATGCCCTGAACAAACTGCTTGTAAAGGCGTACAGACCTTTGGAAGACAACGGGTTCAAGCTTTTCATCATTCCACAGGACCAGGCATTCAAAAAAGCACAGCAGCTTTGCATTCCGATCCAGGCTTTCAATGATACAAAACCAGAAACCCTAAAAGTTCTTGAAGAACTGGCGGAATGCCTTTCAAAATAAAGAGTAGGAGGACAATATGGCATCAACAATCAAACTTCAGGACTCGACTCAGAATTCATTCAGCGATTTGCTTTCATCCCTTACAACAAACACGGCAAAGGAAAATGCTCAGGCAGAAAAAGTGACAAAGCCTGAAAGACATGCAGAAACAGAAGAGGAAGTAATCAAAACTGTAACCACACCCAGGGCCGAAAAAAAAGAAACCTCGACATCCGATCTTGACCTTACAAAAGTTGGAGTGTGCTTCAATGTTCCAAAATACATAAAGGACATGTGGAAAACATATTTCACGACCCATGGACTGACAATGACAGACGGTCTTATTCAGGCTGTAAATTATCTGAAGGAACAGGAAGAGAAGGGTGAAGTAAAGCTTGGAGCGATCTCGATTCTCAAAAACTGAAATTCGACCCGAATTTCAATAAGGTCGACTTGGAACTCGACGGACAAGCTTTTTTTGCTCTAAGGGGCCTTCACGTGTCTCTACAGGCCATTTTTCAGGCGATGAGGGGAAGCCAGAATGGAAAATAAACCAGAAAACGAAGAAACAGAGAATATAAACGAAAAAAATGAACTGATCCCGATGGATGAAATGTTCGTTGTAGAAAAGAAACGACAGGAAAGAAAGCTTATGGCTTACATTCCAAGTTTCTTTACGACAGCATCCCTGCCTTTCAGAAATGTAAACAGTCCGGTTTTTATCCGAAAGGGCAGCAACGGAATTACATTGAAACTTACAGCTCCCGAAAATGTTCCGTTTGGAAAATACGGTCGTCTTCTGCTGTCCCTTTTTACAACTCATGCGGTTCTTTCCCCGGATAAGGATTGTGCCGTAATGATTGAATACGACAAAATGCTTGATCTTCTCAATGAACTACAGCTTCCAAAGTCACGAGGCAAGGACATCAGGGAGCAGATCAACTGTTTTGTCAACGCATCTTTTGCTTTTGAACAGAAGGTAACAGAGTTGAAGTCAGCCTACCTGTTCAGGGAACTTTATGAAGATGGAAAATATCCCAAATCAGACGTATCTGTGACTACGGTTTCTACCGGAAACATAAGATTCACGACCGGAGTTCAGTATCAGGAAATAAATGACGGTTCACAGACAAATAAAGTAGGTGCGTTCAAGATCATTCTTTCACCGGAATTTTCATCATTCTGTCAGGCTCATGCTGTGCCTATCGATTACACTGTCTATAAAAACATCGACAGTCCTGCAGGAAAGGATATCTATGCCTGGCTGGTCTACAGGAACAACGGAATCAAGGAACCTGTGTTTATTCCAAAACATAAGCTTGTTGAACAGTTCATGCCGGTAGGAGTGAATGCAAATCCAAAACAGGAAAGTGTAAATTACAACCGCATTCTTGACCATATCAGGGAAATCAAGGAAAAATACTATCCGGAAGTAAAATTCAGCATTGATTCTGTCGGAGGAGGTATCACTTTGTACAAAAGTCCAACTCCGGTCATAAAAGATGACAAGCGTTATGCCCTGATAACATCAGATATTTAGTGAATCTCTGGTTTTCCACAAATCCACTGAATCTATTATTAGTTAAATTTATATTAGTAAATTTATTAGATTATATAAGAAGAAACTATCAAAGGTGTAACCAGAAGAAATCAAAAGTGTAACCACCAGTTCTGGAAAAAAGCTGCTAACTCTTTTATTTATAAGGAAATAGCGGACTTTTACACCATGGAATCAATTCTGTAACCAGAAAAGAAACTTATACACAGTTTTTTGTGGATAAAGTAATACAATGTGTTACCAGAAAAGTAACACTTTTTTGCTTTGATTCTAATGATTGCATGGCAATCCGTGGTTTGTAAAGGCCCGGCAAATCTATCCTGAAGAAATCAAAAGTGTAACCATATGCATCATGAATTCCTTGGAATTGAATTTCATTTACTGCAGGAAAAGTGTAAAACTGTAACTTGTATATAGAAGAAATTTGATTTTTGGGTAATCAAGGCTGTAACCGGCTTTCTGCAGGATCTTGGGAATTGGTAATCAAAAGTGTAACCAAAATACGGAAGGGTAGGGGAGGGGCTACGCTAGATGTAGCGTGTAATTATTAAATTCACTTTTCTTCTATATATATACAGCCTGCATGATATGGAGCTTTCACTTATGGTAATCAAAGCTGTAACCAGAATTGCAGGATTTTTATAGGTGAAGACATCAATTCTGTAACCACATAGAGGGCAGGCTCGCTGCACTTCGATAAACTCAGCAACCGCGCAGTCGAAGTGTGCGGTTTTAACTTACGCGTGAACAAAGGGGACAGACCTCTAGAAATTGACCTCTAGGATTTCCGGTATCAAAACTGTAACCAGCTAGATACTCTTTTTCTTTGGTTATCAAAGGTGTAACCACGAAGTGACACAGGCAGAATGGGAATATGCGGCAGAGTACAGGTTTGCTAAGCCAGCATAGAATTTCTGAGC
>JAEDDW010000004.1 GCA_016293645.1 Treponema sp.
CAGACTTCCTCTATGAAAGTGGAGCAAAGGAAGTTCATGTTCGTCCGGCATGTCCTCCAATCATGTTCGGATGCAAGTACCTTAACTTCAGTCGTTCAAAGAGCGAGATGGATCTTATTGCACGCCGTGTTGTGCGCCAGTTTGAAGGTGAGAATGTAAGCGGTGAAGTTCTTGCCAAATACTGTAATCCAGATACTCCGGAATATGCAAAGATGCTTGAAGAAATCAGAAAGCAGCTGCACTTTACAACATTGAGATTCCACCGTCTTGACGACATGCTTGACAGCACGGGACTTGACCACTGCAAGCTTTGTACATACTGCTGGAATGGGCAAGAATAATCCACGTCCTGTGGATTATTCTTGCGAAAGAATTTGCTAAAGGCAAATTCTTTCACACTGACATAGTTAAATAGATTGAGGCGACGTCCTGTCGCCGGTAGTTATGGGGGCTGTCCAAAAAGCAATTTTAGGGTGGTTGAGCGTAGTCGAAACCACCACGTATAGTGTTGTTGGTCATTTCGATGTTGTGGAGAAATTCCCCTGGCATGACTACTTATTTTTTCACTTCTTTTTTTCCCTCCTAAATGGTATAATGGCTTACTTTTTCAAACGGAGGAAAATTATGGAAAAGTTCTTTAAACTTAAGGAAAACGGAACCACAGTTTCCAAGGAAATCGTGGCTGGTATCACAACATTCCTTGCCATGGCTTACATTCTTGCTGTAAACCCTGGAATGCTCAGCGCAGTTGGCAACGGAATGACATTCCCGGCAGTATTCACAGCAACTGCAATCTCTTCTGCCATTGCAACTCTCGTTATGGCTCTCTGGGCAAATCTTCCTGTTGCACTCGCACCTGGAATGGGACTCAATGCATTCTTTACATTTACAGTATGTTTGGGAATGGGATGTTCATGGCAGCTTGCTTTGACTGCTGTTCTTATCGAAGGTATCATCTTCATCGTTCTTTCCATTTTTGGAATCCGTGAAAAGATCATCAACGCAATTCCAGCCGGAATGAAGAAGGCAGTTGCCGTCGGTATCGGACTTTTCATCGCTCTCATCGGTCTTGCAAATGCAGGCATCGTGTCAGGTGACACAGGTACAATCATCGGTTTTGTAAACTTTGACATGAAGCACACAACAGCTCTTGTTGCAATGATCGGTCTCATCATCACAATTGTTCTTTACCTTCTTAAGGTTCCTGGAGCAATCCTCATTGCGATCCTTGCAACAACAATCATTGGAATTCCTTTTGGCGTTACGACAGTTCCGGAAGGATGGGTTCCATTCAGCCTTCCTGCTTCTCCTCTTTTTTTCAAGTTTGACTTTGCAGGCATCCTTTCAATCAAGTTTGTTGTAATCGTATTCACATTCCTCTTTACAGACCTTTTTGATACAGTCGGAACATTGATGGGCGTTACACAGCAGGCAGGTCTTGTCGACGAAAAGGGCAACATTCCTAGCGCAAAGGCAGCACTCATGTCTGATTCAATCGGTACAGTAGTTGGTGCATGTCTCGGTACATCTACAGTTACATCTTATGTTGAATCAAGCTCTGGTGTTGCAGCAGGCGGACGTACAGGACTTACATCTGTAACAACAGGTGTTCTTTTCCTCCTTGCACTTTTCATGACACCGATCTTTGCTCTTATTCCAGGGGCTGCTACAGCTCCAGCTTTGATTTTTGTAGGCTTCCTCATGCTTCAGCAGGTTGTTGACATCGACTGGAAGGATCCTACTGAAGGTATCCCTGCATTTATTACAATCCTTGTAATGCCATGTGCCTATTCGATTGCAAAGGGTATTGCCTTCGGTATGATTGCTTATGTAATTGCCAAGGTTGCAGGAAAGAAGACAAAGGACATTCCTGTAGCAACTTGGGTACTTGCAGTAATCTTCATTGCAGACATCATTTTTGAAGCTTTGAAGTAATTTTTTAATGTGAAAATACTACCAGTTAGTACGAGTCCGTCAAAACCGCTAGCTAGCGTCGCTACACGCACAGGGCGGCAAGGAAACTATCGTTCCGCCCTGTGAGTGTTTTTGACGACCTCTTCCTGCCTTCTCGTATTTTTACATGTCTATTTTTTACTATTCATTGAAAATTGATTTATAAATATCACGTCAAAAACTTGAGGAGAGAAGGAGAATTGATTATGGCAGAAGAAAAATATGTACGTCCTACATGGGATGAATATTTTATGGAAGTTGCACGCACAATCGCAAAGCGTGCCACCTGTGATCGTGGAAGAAGTGGATGTGTAATTGCCAAGGACAATCAGATTCTCGTTACTGGATATGTTGGTTCTCCTGCAGGCCTTCCTCATTGCGATGAAGTTGGCCATTTGATGAAAAAAATGATCCACGATGATGGATCCATCACCCAGCATTGTGTACGCACCGTTCACGCGGAACAGAATGCCATATGCCAGGCTGCAAAACGCGGCATTCCCATTGACGGAGCCACAGTATATTGCCGTATGACCCCATGCCGTACCTGTGCAATGCTCATAATCAATTGCGGCATAAAAAGAGTTGTCTGCGAGAAGCACTATCACGATGAAAAAGACAGCCTTGAGATGTTCAAGACGGCCGGGGTAAAAATCGAGCACCTTGAGGATTCCGTCCAGTCCTACGAAAACATGTAAACCATCAGGAAGGCAGGGAAGGTTCAGCGCTTATGGAAGAAATCACTCAGGAATTTCCAGATTGGACAACTTATGACAACTGGCTCATAAAGAACAACAACAATTATTCAATAACAAGCCTCAATGAGGTGGACGGGAAGATTGTTGCCGTTTACTTTGACAAACAGGCAGGTTCTGCCGAAAATGGCGAAAATAACGGGAAATAGGGCAAAATTGGCTCAATTCTAAGCATAAAAATAGTTGTAATTGCTTGCATTTATTCATAGAATTTATTATCTTTATGTTTGTTACCGATCAGTCGGTAACTTTTTGAGCTATGAAGAATACAAGGGAAATGATCATAAAGTCAGCGTTCTCATTTTACACGAAACCGGTGTTTTCAAATATTTCTCTTTCGATGATCGCATCAAAGGCAGGCATCACCAAGGCTGCGATTTACAGGCATTTTGCAAGTCGGGAAGATCTGGATAATGCCATGTATAACTGTGTGTATGAGGATCTGTACAACATTCTCAAGAACTTCAGTTCCGGGAGAGCAGATGATGGATTTTCCATTGTCGAAGATATAATAATTCTTCTCATGACACACAGGGAATATGTGTATTACCTGATTTCTACCTGCAATGAGATTATTCTTGACAAATTCCTTTTGAGATTCAAGGGAATGGGCCTTTCTCTTTTTGACGATCTTTTTTCAGCGGATGGAACAGTCAAAGACATGGAAGCATATAAGGATGCAGTCTATATGGCGTGCAATATCCTTTATTTTCAGATTGTCCGAAACAAGATCATTGACTGCATGGATATTGGTGATAAGTATTCTGAAATTACAGAGTATGCTTCAAAGTTGAATATGTTCATCAAAAAGGGACTTGGTCAGGATGTTTCCGAGTTGACCGGATTCCGCCTTGCTTCCCTTGACAGGATGTGCATGGAAAGCATTGAAGGTGTTCCTGCTGTAAATAAGGTTTTTGAGTCTGTTGCTTCGATTGTCAAGGAAAAAGGTTTTCAGGGAGTTACGGTTGAAGCTGTTGCAAAAGGAATAGGACTTGCAAAAAGCAGTATCTATTCTAAATTTGAAAACAAGGCACAGATGATACAGTCCCTGATTGACAGAGAAATTGAAGAAATGTTTGTCATCATGAAGCAGAACATCAATAACGCCAGAAATAATGCGGAACGTGCCTACATAATGATGGAAACGGAACTTCTGTTTTTCATGAAGAAACCGGAACTTTTTACTGTCGGTCAGTGGCTTCAGTTTCAGAATACTGAAAGAATCGTTCATGATGACTGTGAACATGAAAGGCTTTTTTCGACCTATTTTGATGGAATAAAGCTATATGATGTCTATCCTGAACTCGGACTGCCTAAGGAAGACTTTAAGATAATAGCTTTCTGGGTATTGATGATGCCTGTATTCCTTTACATGCATACGAGAAAGCAGAATATGACACCTGAAGTCGTTCAGGGAGCTTTAAAAGATATATTTTTTATGATGGAAAAAGGATTTAAAAGAGGGGAAATATGATGCACAAAAACAGATTAATTTGCTTGATTTTTGCTTCTTTTGGTTTGTCTGCATTTATGTTTGGTCAGAACAACTCGGGAAAAGAAAATGTTACCGAACAGTCGGTATCAATTACTGTTGAACAGGCTGTCGCCCATGCATTGGTATACAGCAGTTCATTGAAGTCTGCGGACATCGATCTTGCGATCAAAGAGCGCGCCGGAAAAAATGGATACAGCGTTCTTCTGCCTACAGTTCAGGCGACAGCAACAATGTCACGAGCCAGTGAAGATGCCGTCAGTTCGAATCTCCCGGCCGGCATTCCGATTGAAATCACTGAAAGCATGCATTGGACTGGAATTGTCGGATTGTCAGCAAGCTGGAATCTTTCACTTGCTTATATCGACCAGATCAAGGCCGCAAAGGCAGGGTATGAAGCCGGAAAACTTTCATGGGAACAGACTCAGCGCGAGACAAAGGTAAATGTCCAGAAGCTTTTCTACGGACTTCTTCTGCAGCAGGAATCCTTGAAACTCGACAGGGTTTCCCTGGAAAATTCCCGGCAGCGTTATGTTCAGGCTGACCAGAACTATAAAAATGGTGCAGTTCCTGAAATGCGTCTACTTCAGCTTCAGGTTGCCTATGAAAACCTTAAGCCGGAAGTATCTAAGGCTGAACGTGAATTCAGGAATCAGCTTGACACTTTTGCTTTCCTTATCGGATATCCGGTCGGAACAAAACTTGAGCTTTCTGGTTCAATAGATCCAAACTACATCGACGTTGATTATGACAACCTGATGCAGATGTATTCAGAAAACAGCCTTGACTATCAGGCACTTGAAAAGAACATTGAAATACTCAGAATGAATCTTTCATCGCTCAAGCTTGGAATCTATACTCCTGCGCTTGCCTTGAACTATTCGTTCCAGCCTATGCTCACCAATTTTTTCGAGGCGGACAAAGGCGGATATCCTCACGGTGACTGGAAAGACCGCAATGGAAGTTTCAGCATGTCTCTTGCATGGAATCTGACGAATCTTCTTCCGTTTTCAAGCAAAAGACAGACGGTAAAGGATCTTGAGAACAACATCGAGAAACTTGAAATAAAACGCGGAATGCTTCTTGAGAATCAGAAGATTTCCATCAGAAAGGCCGTTGATACTTTGAATGATGCCAGGGAGCAGATAGATGTCATGGCCCGCAACATCACGCTTGCTCAGAGATCCTACGACATGACTGCACGCAGTTTCAGGAATGGTACTACGGAACTTCTTGACCTGCGTGATGCCGAAAAACAGCTTAACCAGGCAAAACTTGGACTTGCAAGCCAGAAATTCAATTATATTTCGGCTTTGCTTGATCTGGAGACTGCTCTCAACACAAACCTCCAGGTAGAATCAAATATAGATACAAAAAAGACAGAGACAGCAACTGCTGTAGAAGGAGAATAAAATGAAAGCAACAAAATTTTTTATTTTTGCAGCATCGGTTTTCGCAGCTGTTGCAATGGTTTCCTGCAAAGGGAAAAAGGTCGAGGAAAAGAAGACTGAAGAGGTACAGGAGACTGTATACGCAGTAAATACATTCAGATCAAAGCCTGGTAATCTTGATGATTATCTTGAATTCGGTGGAGATGTTTCTTCAGTTTCTGCTATTGATGTTCTTCCGGATACCAACGGAAAACTTACTCGTACTCTTGTTTCTGTTGGTGACAAAGTAAAAAAGGATGACATCATTGCTTATGTAGATGCAAGCCGCCCTGGTATGAATTATGCAGCAAGCCCTGTAAAGGCCCCTGTAAGCGGAACTGTCACTTCATTTCCTTATTCGGTTGGAGCAACGGTAACTGCCAGCATGTCAATTGCCAAGATCAGCGACACAAAGGACCTTCAGATCAAGGTAAATATTCCAGAACGCTTTGTAAGCCGCATCAAGCTTAACCAGAAGGCTCAGATTACATTTGACTCTTATCCGGCAGATGTTTTCAATGCTGAAGTTTATGAAGTCAGCCCTGTTCTTGACAGTGTAAGCCGTACAATGGCCATCAAACTTAGAATCGTTCCTACAGATCCAAAGGTTCGTGTCGGCATGTACGCCCGTGTAAAGCTTGTTACAGAGAGTGTTCACGATGTTCTTGTAATTCCGTCAAATGCAGTTGTAAAGCGTGAAGGTAAGACATATCTCTTTGTTGTTTCGGACAAGAAAACAGAAAGTGGAAAACCTACAGTAAGTCTTGTTCCGGTAAAACTTGGAATTACCGTTGATGATGTTACGGAAATTGAAGAAGGTTTGAAAGCTGGTGCTGAAATTGTTGTCAAGGGACAGTCCCTTCTCAATGATGGGGATGCAATCAGCATTCTTGCAGTTGTTAATGAAGAAAGATAATAGGATTTATATATATGAGCATTTCAGAGACATGTGTTAAAAAACCAGTAACTACATTGCTTTGTTTTTTCATGGCAATAGCACTTGGTATTTACTGTACATTCAATCTTCCTATGGACATGTATCCGAACATGACACTGCCATATGTCATGGTAATCACAGAGTATGAAGATGCTGGTCCGGAAGAAGTAGAGCAGAGTGTTACAAGAACCCTCGAATCAGTTCTGTCTGGATTGAGTGGACTTAAGAATATGAATTCCCAGTCGGCACTTGGCATGAGTCTTGTATTCCTTGAGTTTGACTATGGTGTTGACCTTGATGTTGCCGGCGGTGACATACGAGATAAAATAGACATGGTCCGAGGTTATCTTCCGGATAATGCCGAAGCTCCAATCGTAATGAAGATTGACCCTTCAATGATGCCTATCATGTTCTATGCCATTGAAGGTGAACGTACACCAGAGGAACTCCGTCAGTATGCGGAAGATGTTATCTCAAAGCGCCTTGAACAGATTGACGGTGTTGCCAGCGCAAAAGTTATTGGTGGACGTGAAAAGTCAATCAATATTGATATTCCCCGTGACCGTCTTGAAGCATATGGACTTTCGATCACTTCTGTAGCCCAGATGATTGGCGCCCAGAACATCCAGAGTTCCGGTGGACGTATTACTTCCGGCGATACAAACTATACAATCAAGACAAACGGTAAGTACCAGACCATTGAAGACCTTAAGAATACTGTAATTTCTTATAAGGTTGATTCCCTTGATATGGCAAATGGAGCACAGCTTCTTTCTGTTAGACTCCGTGATATCGCTGATGTCTATGAAGGATTCAAGAACGAATCTACACTTGCATACATTGACTCCCGTACCTGTGTCATGCTTCTTATACAGAAGCAGTCTGGTAAGAACTCTGTTTCCACAGGTCGCAAGGTCCGTGAGACAATCAAGAAACTTCAGATGGAAATGCCAAGCGACATCCACCTTACGGAAACAAACAATACTGTTGATATCATCAATGAAACAATCAACAACGTTGTGATGTCCGTTGTTCAGGGTGCTTTGCTTGCCATCATGATTCTGTTCATCTTCCTCCGTTCTTTGAAGACTACATTCATCATCGGTCTTGCAATTCCTATTTCCGTATTGGTTACCTTGCTTTTCATGTACTTTACCGGAATCACGATCAACATGGTTTCCATGGCAGGTCTTCTGCTTGGTATCGGTATGCTTGTAGACAACTCCATCGTTATCCTTGAAAACATCTATGCATACCGTCAACGTGATGCAAAACCTACAGTTGCAGCGGTTCTTGGTTCAAAGGAAATGGTTGCTTCAATCACTTCTTCAACCTTGACTTCTGTCTGTATCTTCCTTCCTATGCTTTTGTTCAAGAGCCAGCTTGGAGTCATGGGACAGATGTTCAATGACCTTGCATTCACAATCATCTACTCACTCATGAGTTCCCTGATTGTTGCAATTGCCCTTGTTCCGGTTCTTTGTTCTTCAGTCCTTAGAATCGACAAAATCGTAAACGAAGAAAAAAGAGGTCTTGGGTATGCAATCAATAATGCCTTCAACAGATTCTTCCTGTGGCTTGAAAATTCATATGCCAACGGTGTTACATTTGTTCTGCATCACAGAAAAATGTTTGTAACAGGCTTGTTTGTTGCCCTCATTCTTTCTTTCGCCGCAATCAAGTTTGTAGGCTTCATCTTCATGCCACCGACAGCATCGAACTCAGTTTCTGTAGAATTTACACTTCCACAGGGAACCAACGTCCACGTTACTGAAGATACCATCTTCAGCATGTATGAATCCACAAAGGATGAAATCAAAGGTACTAAGTTCATTTCCATTCAGGTTGGTGGAACAAGCGTATTCTCAAACGGTTCTGAAACAAATACCGGTAATATCACTTATACTCTTTATCCTGAAGCTGAAAGAAAACCTGGATACGACAACGAAAAGTCTGCCAAGGACAAACTTCGCAAGTACTTTGACAAGTTCCCTGGTGCTGAACTTAAGTTCGGTACAAACAACAACAGTGCTTCTTCAGGTAAAATGGAAATCAGCATCAAGTGTGATGACCTTGCTAATCTTAGAAACTATGCACAGTCCGTTCAGGATGTGTTGAGGGAAAAGGGCGCCGACTACGTTCAGGAAGTTGAAAGCGATCAGGCAGATGGTCTTCCACAGGCAGAAATCGTCGTTGACCGTTCGAAGATGTATGAAATGGGCCTTACAGTCTACGGTGTAGGCTCAGAAATCAATGCTGCAATCAACGGAAAGACTGCAACCCGCTATACGGACAGAGGTAAGGACATCGACGTCATTGTTCAGCTTTCGGAAAAAGACCGCAAGAAGCTCAATGACCTTGACCAGATTTCTGTAGTAAACAGCCAGGGGCAGAGAATTCCTCTTTCCAGCTTTGCCCATTACGAGCAGAACCTTTCACCGGTTACAATCCTTCGTGAAAACCAGACCCGTACAATCACGATCAAGTGTTCCATGGTTGACGGTATTTCAATGGATGTTGCCTACAGGGAAGTTCAGAAAATTATCGAGGCAAACATTCCTAAGGATGAAACTGTTATGATCAAATATGGTGGAGATATGGAAGACATGATGCTTGCCGTCAAGGGATTTGCCGCCATCATGATCATGGCTGCCTGTCTCGTATTTGTTGTCATGGCATCCCAGTTTGAATCAATGATTGACCCGTTCATCGTCATCCTTACGATTCCGCTGTCATTCATCGGTGTTATGATGATCTATGCTATCACAAGAAATCAGCTCAGTGTTGTTTCCATCATGGGTATGCTGGTTCTTATCGGAACTATTGTTAATAACGGTATCGTTCTTGTTGACTATACAAACCTTTTGAGAAAGCGTGGCTATGGGCTTGAGGAAGCCTGTATCGAAGCTGCCCATAACCGTTTGCGTCCGATCCTCATGTCAACTTTGACTACTGTTATTTCCCTCATGCCTATGGCTTTCTTCGCAACTGAAAGCTCAAGGTCAATGCAGCCTATTGGTCTTACAGTTTTCGGCGGAATGACTTTCGGTTCATTGATGACCTTGTATCTCATGCCTACCATTTACTTCATGATCAACAGCAGAAGAATCAGAAAAGCCAAGAAGAAGGCAGAAAAGAAGGCTCTCAAGCAGCAGAAAATTCTTGAACGTCTTGCAAAGAATGCTGACCAGGAGGAAGCAAAATGACAGAAAGAGTACGTGTAGAAATCATCTGTTCCCAGGCTCTTGAAGAGGACTTTGCGGAAGAATTTGAAAACAACAACGTTGGAAAAAAATTTACAAAAATTGCCAACGTTATGGGTGCAGGCTGGAGCAATCCTCATCTTGGCGATGCGGTCTGGCCTCAGCTCAACACCATGTATATCATCTATTGTGACAAGGAAGAGTCTGAAAAGATAATTCAGATTGTCTCAAAACTTAGAAAACTTTATCACACGGAAGGTATCGCCTGCTTCATAGGCACTGGTACTGAGGTGTAAAAGGAAAGGGCTGTCCGGTGGACAGCCCTTTGTTGTAGAATGTCATAGTCGGACTTGATCCGGCAATATCTTTAGCGGAGTTCAAATCTTGAACTCTTTATGAATTTTTCAAGACTTTCTTCCCATCTTGGGATTTTGATCTTTAATCCTTCAATTATCTTATCCTTGCTCAGCACTGAATAGGCAGGACGTTTTGCTGCGGTCGGATATTCTTCCGTAGTACAAGAGTTGATCGTGCATTCATTTGTGATGCGTCCATACTTTTTACCATATTCATAGATCTTCTGGCAGAATTCAAACCAGCTGGTTTCACCAAGATTTGTGAAATGGTAGATACCGTAAGGAAGTGCTGATTTTTTTCCAAAAAGACCCTGTGCCTTTTCTGAAGATTCAATGATCTTGATGATGGCATGAGCCAGATCTACTGCACAGGTTGGTGTTCCTTTCTGGTCGCAGACAACTTTTACTTCTGGATTGCTGTTCATGGCTTTGATCATTGTGTACACAAAATTCTTGCCATCAAAACCGTATAGCCAGGCAGTTCTTATGATGTAATAGAGTGTCATCTCTTTTTCGATTTCTTTTTCCCCGTCTGCCTTTGTTACACCATAGACACCAAGAGGTGAACGAGGAGATTCTTCTGTATATGGTGTTGAACCAGTTCCGTCGAAAACATAGTCCGTCGAAATATGGATGAGTTTTGCACCCAGGTCTCTTGCAGTCCTTGCGATGTTGAGCGGACCTTCCTGGTTAAGTTTCTGTGCAAGTTCACTTTCAGATTCCGACTTGTCTACGGCTGTGTATGCGGCACAGTTTATTATCCATGTGATTTTTTCCGGAACCTTACCTTTTTTTACTGTAAGACCAGTAGTGTTTGCTGCAGGTCCGTGGCTGGATGCGAATTTTCTCAGTTCATTTGAATTTGTAATATCTACATCCCTGTCGCTTCCGATCCATTGAATCCTATTTTCTGTAAGCTGTCTGGCAATTTCGCTGCCAAGCATTCCTTTATCACCAATAAGCCAAACCATTTTGATGCCTCCAGTTGATAGACATAAACTCACTTAAAAAAATGAACGAATCACGATGGGTACGCTGGATGAATGACAAACACGGATTCGAATCAAGTTTTGAACTGTGCTTAATTATATTGAAACACGATAAAAAATTCAATTTTGATGGGATTTTGTTTTTTCCCATTAATTGAAAAAATGGTTTTTTTTCGCTAAAATATGCTCATGAATATGGAAGCATTTGTTTTGGGCTGCGGTGGTATGATGCCGCTTCCTTACCGTCACCTTACTTCGGTTCTTTTGCGTCGTGACGGTGACCTTTTCCTTTTTGATGGTGGAGAGGGAACTCAGGTATCATTGCGCCGTCTCAACCTCAAGTGGAAAAAAATCAACGCGATATTTGTATCACATACACATGCAGATCATGTAACAGGCTTGCCAGGAATCCTCATGCTGTCGTCGCAGGTTGACAGAAATGAGCCTCTTTACATCTTTGGACCTCCAAAAATCGCTGAATACATTGAATCAAGCCGAAAAGTTCTTGACATGTACATAAACTATCCGATTGTAGTTAAGGAAATCACCGCTCCTTGTGTCTGCTATGAAGGTGATGGATTTACTGTCCGTGCTTTCCCTCTTGAACATACCAAGACTTGTGTTGGATATACCCTTGAAGAATCAGATCGTCCTGGAGAATTCAATCCGGAAGAAGCATTGCGTCTTAAGGTTCCTCGTGGTCCGCTTTGGGGTAAACTTCAGCATGGAGAAAAAGTTGTTGCAGAAGACGGAACTGTTGTTTCTCCTGAGCAGGTTGTGGGACAGAACCGCAAAGGAAGAAAATTCAGCTTTGTCACTGATACACTATATCTGCCAACCATTGCTGAAGAAGTCAAAGGAAGTGATCTTCTGATCTGTGAAGGTATGTTTGCTGATGATTGTGAAGATCAGGCAAAAGAAAAAAAACATATGACTGCAAGACAGGCCGCAACGATTGCAAGGGATTCAGACTCAAAAAGAATGGCTTTGATTCACTACAGCCCTCGATACAATGACAAGGATCTTGATGTTCTTCTGCAGCAGGCAAGAGAAGTCTACCCTGGAGCAAGACTTTCAAAAGATAGAATGCATATAGAGATTCCATATGTCGAATAATACTGTGGAGCTTTTATCCTTTACAAAAAAATATGCTTCAAAATTTGTCTTCAAGGAAGTTGATTTTGTTGCAAAATCCAATTCCATTACAGGCTTGCTTGGACCAAACGGTGCAGGTAAATCAACTATATTGAAGACCATTTCCGGAGTCATTTATCCTACAGACGGAACTGTAAAAGTCTGCGGTTTTGATGATCCTGCTGAAATAAGAAAGATCACAGGCTATGTACCTGAGCATCCGGAATTGGAAGGCAATCTTACAGTAAAGGAAACGCTTCTGCTTGAATCAGGACTTTACTGCAGTGGTTCAGATATTGAATCCAACGTTGGGTTTGCAGTTGATTTTACTGGATTGAATGAAGTCCTGAATGTCAAAGTCAAAACTCTTTCAAAGGGATTTGCCCAACGTTTAAGTCTTGCAAAGGCCTTGTGTATTGATCCAAAAATATTGATCCTTGATGAATTTTCTGCCGGCCTTGATCCAAAACAGATTGTCGAGCTTAGAAACAAAATAAAAAAGCTGTCAAAAAAAATAACGGTGATTTTTTCAACCCATCATATTGAGGAAGCATCAAGTCTTTGTGACGAAATCTACATAATCGATAAAGGTATCGTAAAATCACATGGTACTGTTGATGAAATCCTAAAAGTTTCCGGTACAAAAAATCTTGAAGATGCTTACCTCAAATTCATTGAAGGAACTGGTGAGGATAAAGAATGAAAAAATTATTCTTCCGTTACTTATATAAAATAGCAGGCTGTCCTTTTTCATATGTTGCAGGTGTATTTTTTATCGCCTGGCTTTGGATTCAATGGTTTGTTGGACAGCGCTTTTTTGCAGGTTATGGAACTTCTGATCTGCATCATTTTTTTTCTGCATTTCCTCTTGCTTCAGCTTTTTATCTTCCTCTTATTGTTTCAATCTCAAATATAAAGGGGCAATACAGTTTTCCGTACAATAGTGCTATTGTTTTTGTTTCCCGTATTTCATCATGCCTTGTTTCCTGTGGTTTATGTCTATTTTTAAGCCTTCTTATTCCCGCCGCTGTCTCAATCTTTGGCGATATAGAATATTCCCAGCTTGGAACTGGTTTTTTCGGGATTCTTCTGTTTTTTACCGCAGCGACAAGTTTTACTGTCTTGATTTTTACTTTAATAAAATCCACCGCTGCTGCATTTGTTGTTTCAGCACTTTGTCTTTTTATCTGCAACAGCATTCATAATCTGCCGTCATACATTGATGGGGGAAAAGCTGGTTCAATTTTAGTCAAAACCATTTCTTTTGCCTGGAATTTTGACGACTTTGCAAAAGGAAACATTTCAATCAGGTCCATATTGTATTTTCTGAATATCGCTTTCATATCAATGGAATTGTCATGGTACATAATTGGAAAACGTATGGGGAACTGTACCTGCGAATTCAAAAAGTCCATGCGGTTGGTTCTGATTACATCGGTTTTGGTCATTTTTGTTGGAATTACAACAAATGTAAAATTTGATTTGACAAGATCTAAAAAATTTTCTGTTTCAGCCTATTCAAAAAATATAGCGGAAAGAATTTCAGAACCTGTTTCAGTTACATATTATCTTAGCCGCCAGCTTACAAACCTTTATCCACAGGTCAGCGATGTAAAAGATTATCTTGAAAGTTTCGCTTCCATTTCTGATAACATCACAGTAAAGATTGTTTCCCCTGAAACCCAACAGTTGCAGAGCCGGCTTGCTGACTATGGAATAAACGGTCAGCCAATCAGAACTAATTCAATCTCTTCAACTGTTGTTACAAATGTATATTCATCCATCGTTATAGATTATCTTGGCATGACAGAAATAATTCCCTTTGTTCTTGATTCTGCCACTTTGGAATTCTCATTGGCACAGAAAATAGAAAGTCTCATCGAAGAAAGAAAGAACCTTATTCAGATTGTAGTCGCAAATGATCTTGATCTTGAAAACGGTTACAGTTATGTCGTTCCTTATCTGAAGTCTCTTGGTTATGTACCATTCCAGACTGAACTTCCTTCAGTAGCTTCAGATCCGACAAAATCTTTTGATAATTACATAAATGTTCCCCTTGTTGTTCTTGGCAGTGAAAAATTCACTAAGACTGATTGCAGGATTTTTGAGAAATTCATACTTGATGGTGGTCGAGCTTTTCTTGCTTCGCAGCCTTATTCCATTGATATAAACAATGACTGGTCTTTCCGTCAAAGTGAAGCGCAGCAGTATTTTGAGAGAATGCTTTTTACATTCGGCATTTACTGCAAGAATTCTTTGACCTGTGATGTTTCCAATTTGAGGATAACAATGACAAGTACACAGGACACTTCAAATAATTCCGCTTCTGAAAAAAATGAATTCATCAACTATTCATTATGGCCGGTGTTGAGACCACATGTTAATCTTCCAGATGGTATGACAACTTTCTGGCCAGTTGCTTTCGATATTGATAATGAAGTTTCTGAAATTGAAAGCTTCGAAACACTTCCATCCCTTATGACAAGCCAGGCCAGCTGGCAGATGGAAAAAATTGATGGAAAATTCTTTACAAATCCATTTACATGTCCAAAAAGTGCTGAAGATTTTGAAATAAAAGGTCCTTTTACAGTTTCCGCAGAGGTGAGGAATTTATTGACGCACGATCTGCGAATGGTTTATTTAGGGGATCAATACGCTTTAAGCACACCAATGATTTCATACAGCTCAGGAAGTTCAATAGATCTCCGTGCCTTTGAGTACATGGGGAATTACATACTTGAGCTTTGTGGTCAGAATGATCTTCTGGCTCTAAAAAACAAGTCAAAATTCAACTATAGTCTTTATAAGATTTCTGATTCCCAGATTGTTGAGGCTGCAAGAAAAGCTGTGCTTCTTTCTTTGGTTTTGCCTGAAGTTATAATTTTGCTTTGTGGCATCATGTTTGTATATTCACGGAGAAAATTCATAAGATGAAAAAATTGAAAACGAAAAAAGCATTTCTCTTTTTCTATGCCTTTGACATAGTACTTTTATTGATCGTTGGTCTGGTATTTCTTCCTTTTTCGAAAGGAAAAAATACGAGTGCTTCCATCAGTTCCGCCTATCTTGAAGATAATGGAGATGGAATTACGGAAATTAAAATCATAGATAGAAGTAAAAAATCCATGGTTATGATGACGTGCACTGAATTCGGATGGATTGGTACGGACAGCATGTCAAATCAAAATCTATATTGGCCTGTCGAGGAAGGACGTGTGTTGAAATTCCTCGATGCTATGAAAAGAAAAAGAATGTGGGAAAAAAAAGCTGAAAATACAGCTTCCTGGAAAAAACTTTCTGTTGATAAGGAGAATGCGATAGAAGTTGTTTTTTCCAATGGTTCCAGAACCTGTGGACATGTGTTTTTTGGTTTTACTGATGATCTTGAAAATACAATTTATTTTCGTACTTCTAAAAACAGTACGGTCTGGGCTACCAATGATGAAGTCAGTTTATATTTGAGTGAAAATGATCCATCAATATGGGCAGATCCATATCTTATTCCATTGTGTGCACGGTATGTTGGAAGTGCTGATAAGGTCAGTGAGCTAAGGCGCGGTCAGCTTGTTTTTTTGAAGCCTGCTGAACATGTAAAGGCTTTCGATTCTCTTGATGTTGAATTTGACTGGGGTGTGAAAGCACACTATGATTTCTATAAAAAGGATGATCTGGTTGTTGTAATTCCGTCCTTTGAAGGAAATGATTTTTTAAGGAATCTTTCATATAGATATTCAATCAGTCAATGGACTTATGAAAAATTCATAAAGGAAAATAAGAAATGAAAATTCAAAAGTCGGCCATAGGAGTTTTCCTTGAATTTGCAGATGAGTATTTAAATTTTGAGAAGACTCCGGAAAAAAATATTTTCTGGCTTGATACAATGGAATTCCTTTGCAATCGTTTGGGAAATCCTCAGGATGAAATTCCATGTTTCCATGTTGCAGGTTCAAAAGGAAAGGGCTCTGTTTCAATGATGATTGCATCTATACTTGAAGAAAATGGAAATAAAACCGGACTATATTCTTCGCCTCATATACTTGATTTCATTGAACGTATAGGAACTTGCAAAGGTCCCTATGATGAGTCGGTTTATGAGAAATCTGTCCGTTGTCTTATGGAGTCAGTCAATTCCATCATGACGGAAGAACTTCCGGGGAAGCGACCTGTTACCTGGTTTGAACTTGTTACACTTCTTGGATTTTTATGCAATAAAAATGCAGGTTGTGACTATTCCGTTTATGAAGTTGGACTTGGCGGTCGTCTTGATGCTACAAATGTGATCAAACCAAAGTGCTGCTGTATCAATCAAATAGAACTTGAACATACGGAGTTTCTGGGCGATACTGTGGAAAAAATCGCCGCCGAGAAAGGTGGCATTATAAAACAGGAAACTCCTGTCTTTGTTGCTGCACAAAATGACAGTGTGCGAAATGTTTTTAGAAATATTGCAAAGGAAAGAAATGCTCCAATCTATTTTGTAGATGAAGTTTCAAAAGTCTCTTCTATTACTTATGAAAATAATCGGATGCAGTGCAAAATTGAATCTTCCTTTTTCAAAAGACCGTTGAATTTGTCTCTTGCAATGCTTGGTGATTTTCAGACAAAAAATGCTGCCATGGCTGCCATTGCTGTAAAGCAGGTTTTACCTGATATCGACGAGTCAATCATTGAGACAGGTCTTTCCAAGGCAAAATTGCCTGGAAGATTTGAGATAGAAAAAAATATTGTCTTTGATGGAGCCCATACTACAAACAGTATTGCTTTTACACTGAACACCATGGAAAAAGTATTTGGTCGTGACCTCAATGTTCATTTACTTTTTGGTTGTGCCGCGGATAAAGAAGTTGAAAAAATGTCTTTAATGTTTAAGGATCGTTTTTCAAGCATCTATCTTACAAAACCAGGCAATGTAAAGGCTTCTGATATTGATCGGGCCAGAAAAGCATTTGACGATGCCGGTCTTGATTATTTTTGCTGTGGTGACTACTTGAAGGCTATTCCTTATGCTTTGGAAAAGTCTAAAGAAGCTCATGCAATACTTCTTGTAACCGGAAGTTTCTATCTTGTATCAGAAGTAAAGAAATATTTACTTTCATGCAAGTGTCTTGGAGCTGATAATTGAAAATATGATATTCCCTTTTTTTAACATAGAGAGGATTTTTTTCATGAAGAGATTTGTTTCTTTTTTTGCGTCATTACTTTTATTGCTGTCTGTTTCTTTTGCCGATCGTTCTAAAATTACGATTCTTTATACCAATGATATTCATACGCATATCGATAATATGGTAAAGGATTCTTCAGGGAAAAAAGTTCCTGGACTTTCATATTCAAGTGTTTCTGCAGTCAAAAAGGATCTTTCTGATTCAGGTGAAAAAGTAATACTTGTTGATGATGGTGATTTCGCCCAAGGAACAATCTTCGGTGTAGAAGACCAGGGTAAAACAATTGTTCAGCTCATGAATGCAGCCGGATATGATGTTGCGACACTCGGCAACCATGAATTTGATTATGGCATGGATGTACTTGAGAAAAACATAAGAAAGGCTAAATTCAATATAGTCGCTTGTAATTTCCACAGACAAAATAAACTTGTGACCAAGCCATATGTGATTGTAAGAAGAGGAAATGTTAAGGTATGTTTCATCGGTATTGCTACCCCTGAAAGCCTTACAAAATCATCCCCAGTTATTTTTATGGATAAAGCGAAAAAGAATATCATTTACAACTTTGATGAAGATAGCAATGGTGATAAACTTGCCTCATCAGTACAGAAAACTATTGATGAGGTTAAAGACAAGGTTGATTATGTGATCGCTTTGGGACATCTTGGAATCGACAGGTCATCAGAACCTTACCGCAGTACTGATATTATTTCAAAAGTCTCAGGACTTGATGCTTTCATCGACGGCCATTCACATTCTGTTGTCGAGCACATGATTGTAAAGGATAAGGATGATAGGGATGTTCTTCTTACTCAGACAGGTTGCTATCTTTCAAGTATCGGTAAAATGACATTGGATGGAGATTCCGTACAGACTGAATTCATCAGGGCATATGACAGACGTGATGATAAAGTTGAAATCATGACAAAAAAATTCATAGACAAAACCAATGCGAAAATGAACGAAGTCTTTGCATTCAGTGATGTGAAATTTGTCATGCGTACAGATGATAATACAGACTGGTTTGTCCGAAAGCATGAGACTAATCTTGGTGATTTTGTTTCTGACTGTTTTTATTACTACATCAATGAAATTGAAAAAATGCCTTGTGATATTGTTTTTATGAATGGTGGTGGAATAAGGGAAAATATTCCAGAAGGAGTTTTCAATACAATCACGGCAAAGACAGTTCAGCCATTTGGAAATCAGGTCTGTATCGTAAAACTTGACGGTCAGTCAATTCTTGATGTTCTTGAATTTGGTTCTCGTGGAGCAGGAAAAGACTCCATTGGTGGATTCATGCAGGTTGCCGGTGTGAAATATGCAATCGACAGTTCTGCTGCAAGTACAGTAAAAATGGATGATAAAAAAAGATGGACGGGCAGACCTTCCAGCTACAGGGTTCATGATGTTCAAATATACGACAGGACAGAAGGTAAATATATGCCTCTGGAGCTAAATAAAATTTATCATGTTGGCGGAATTAATTTTATCCTCCGCAATATGGGAGATGGATTCACCATGTTTGAAAATGCTGAACTGATAAAAGATTATATCGGAGAAGACTTTCTCTTGATGTGTGAATACGCAAAGGCATTTGGAGGAAAAGATTCAAAGGGTAGTCCGCATATTTCCACAAAAAATTCTCCACTGAAAAATTATCCCGGATATCTGATTGATTATGAAAATCCTGATGGCAGCGGAAGAATCATCATAAAGTAAGCTGAAGGAAATATTGATAGGCAGCATGTATTTTAGTAGGTTGATAAAAAAAAGAGATGTCCTAAGACATCTCTTTTTTTGCCCGGAAGGGGACTTGAACCCCTATGAAGTTGCCCTCACTAGGACCTGAACCTAGCGCGTCTGCCAATTCCGCCACCCGGGCTAAAATCTGCATGTTTTCAATTGCCTAATACTATATAGAAATAGGCTTTTAGTGTCAACGGAAGAAATTCAACAATAAATTGAAAATGCTTTAAATTATTTCTTCAATAGACTAGAATGATGTGGGGATTAAAATGAGAACTACAAAAGCTATTATCCATCTTGGAAACCTAAAATCCAATGTTGCTTCTATAAAAAAACTTCTGAAAAATAATGTAAAGATGTGTGTTGCCATCAAGGCTGACGCTTACGGTCATGGAGCTGTACCTTGCGCAAAAGCTGCGGTCGAATCAGGCGCAGATTATCTTGCCATCGCTACTGTTGATGAAGGTATTGAACTTCGTACTAATGGAATCAAAGTTCCCCTTCTTCTGCTCAGCCTTTGTTCACCAGAAGAAATTCCTGATGCAGTTAGATATGGGCTCACACCTTTTATTTTTGACAGCGAGTACATTCAGCTTTTTGCCGGTGTCTGCAGGTCTGTCGGAATAAAGGAATTTCCAGTTCATCTTGCTGTTGATACAGGCATGGGCAGAATTGGCTGTGCACCAAAACAGGCAGGGAAACTTGCAGCTGAAATTGTTAAAACCGGTGTACTTACGTTGGGAGGCACAGGTACTCATTTTGCTCTTTCAGACGGAACTTCAAAAGCCGCTGTAAAATACACCAGAAACCAATATGAAGAATTCAAGACCGCAATAAAATCAATTCGTAAAGCCGGTATTGAACCTGGAATCTGCCATTGTTCAAATTCGGCTGCTACATTGAACAATCCTGAATACCACATGGATATGGTCCGCCCTGGAATCATCTGTTACGGTTATTATGCTGATGAAGTTTCAAAGGAATTTCTTGAGTCCAGAAAAATCAAAATAGATTTGAAACCTGTCATGACTGTTGAAACTTCTGTCTGTGCCATAAGACCTTTTGCCCAGGGAAAATCAGTTGGTTACGGCTGCACGTGGACAGCACAGGAAGATACGGATATAGCAGTATTACCAGTTGGTTATGAAGACGGATGGTTCAGAAGGTTTTCAAAAGAAGGAATAAAAGTATCCATAAATGGAAAAGGCTATCCTGTAAGGGGTAGGATATGCATGGACCAGTGCATGATTGAACTTGGAAAGGATCATAAAGTCAAGCGATGGGACAAGGCTGTTTTATTTGGCTGCAAAGAAGACGGTGCCCTTCAAACTGCGGATGACATAGCACGTATAACAGGTACTATACCATACGAAATAACCTGTGGCATTTCAAAGAGAGTTCCAAGAATATACGTAGATTAAAAGATAAGGCAGTCTGAAAGCTCAGACTGCCTTATCTTTTAAGATGTACATCTTTTGAAAAACACAACACAGATGGCTACAAGCACCACTATGCTTCCAAGGAAAAGCCATGGTGGGACATCATCGCTGAAACCTTTGTGTTCATGCTTCTTGAATGCAAATTTTATCATGCGTTTTGATTTGCCGGAGAGTTTGTGTTTTCTTCCGTCCAATGTTTTTGCTTCCGGTACACCGTAAATCTCTTCATGGCTCATTGCATAGTGGCAAGAAGGACAACCGTGTAGAAAATCTTTGACTGTACCGATATGACCGCAGTTTGGACAACGGACAGCAGCAAAAAACTTTCCGCACTTAGGACAGAACTTTGCGTTGGATGCAACTTCAGAGCCGCATCCCTCACAAAAATATTTTGCTTTCTTTTTTTCTTCAGCCATTATTCAGTTCCAAGATTATCGACTGTGTAATCGTAGATCTGCCAAATTCCGTCACGCTGTCTTACATAATATGTATAACGTTTACGTTCCTGGAAATTGTCATTCTTAAACCATTCAAGAACCTTTACAGTACCTTCTGTCTGTGAATAAGTAGTTGTCTCAATATAGAATTTTGAAGGAATTGCAACTATGTCATAATCAATTCTCTGGAGCATCAAGTCAGCACGGAAAGCACGGAGCATATCGGCTCTTTCATCTGCGCTTACAGAATTGTATTTTCTGCTTCTTGCAGGATCGCGCTTAAGCATTTCTTCAAGATCCATATAAAGGAAGAACTGATCCCAAAGCGACTTCTGACGGGCAATGATTGTTTGTTCAATAACCTTGTCTGGACTGATGTCTTCAGGATGAAGTACAATGGCCCTTGTGCTTTCGACAGGAATTGTGCTTGAAGCAGCGGCAGCAGGACTAGGACGGATTTCAAGACTGAGTCTGTTTGATGAAAGATAATTTACCTTATTTCTGTAAAGTTCAGGATAGAATCTGAGTTCAACGTAGTAAATTGATGGATCCTTGATTTCAAGATAATCCTTGAGGTTTTCGCGGAAAGAATATTCTTCTCCCGGTTCAAGGGTGATTTCACGGAAATATACTGTCTGGTTTGTGGTTCTCTTTCTTATGAGCCCCTGTGTTGAAGGAAGCTGGGCTTTCTTTACGTTAAAGGCAATGAAATCGACAGAGAACATTTTATCATCGGCAACCTTGAAACGAAGTGTCTCAGAAGTTGTATTTGACAAAGTGATGTAGACATACACAGGATTTGAATCAGCATCTCCTGGATAGTACATTGTTCTATCATAAAATTTGATGGAAACTTCCGCCTTGTCCTTTGTCTGTGCCACAGCAGTATGGGCAAACACCATGAAAACTGCTATAGTTGCAAGTAATGTGCGTTTAACGTTCACGACAAATACTCCCGGGGCTTTATAGCCTCTATTTGTATTTTAAATTTTATATTGCTGTCAGTCTGTCTTGATTTGATTCTTAGTTGGGAATAACATCGATTAAATCAGGTCGGTCCGGACATTACAATTCTTGTTATATTATCGGTAGATTATGGAAAATTCATTATTAAAATCATTGTTGCCTTTGCTTTCTTCCTGTCAGAATCTTCATCAGTGTGTGACTGCATGTGCTGATACTGATGCAGATCAATTCCCGGTTCAGATTTCCGGAATTAAGGGAAGTCTCAATTCCTTTTTTCTTGCCCAATTCATTGATAGAATCGCGTTGAATGAAATTCATGCAAGACAGTACGAAAACAGATACAGTCAGTTTCAGAAAGATTATGTCATTGTTGTCTCTACTCAAAAAGATGCTGATGAATGCCAGTCTGATCTTGAGACGGTTTTAGGTGAAAGTGTTGAAATTCATAAACTCCCATGGTGGGGAACCATTCCATATCGTCCTGTAAGTGTTGGTGCTGCTGTTTTTGGAGAAAGAGCAGGGGTACTTGCAAGAATGGCTGGCCGGAATCCTTCAGGCGGAAAACCAAGAATTTTCATCTTAAGCCAGAGGGCACTTATTACACCGGTTCCTCCTGTGGAATATATAAAAAGTCTTTCAATCAATTTAAGAAAAGGTCAGGAAGCTGACATTGAAAAAATTGCTGAACAGATTTCGTCCTATGGTTATATGCGTGTTCCTAAAGTCAACCAGAAGGGAGAATTTGCTCTTCGAGGTGAAGTTCTGGATGTTTTCATAAGCGGTGAGGAAAAGCCTGTCCGTATTCAGTTTGATTTTGACACCATACAGCAGATCCGTACTTTTGATGTTGAAAGTCAGAATACAAAGGAAAAGGTTGAGCGGCTTATCATCTATCCGATGAAGGAAATTGTCTGGACTGATGATCTTGTTGATAAGCTTGAAAAAGTTCTTGAAGCAGAGGATTCAAGCGGAATAAAAAACGATTTTGCAGCCTATGATAAAAAAAGACGAAGTGGAATTACTACGGAAGCAGCTGGTGGCGATGAGGCGGAAGAAGTTCAGTCGATTAACAGCCCTGCGCTGAATTCAGAAAATATACACCTTGCGCTCACAGACAAAGCGCTGGAAGAAAAAGACAGGATACTTACGGAATTAAGCGTTAAAAAAGAAACAGAAGGTGAAGAACTTTTCTATGGCCTGCTGTGGGAAAAGCAGCATTGTGTCCTTGATTATCTTGCCGACGATACGAGTGTATTTTTTTACGATTGGGACCGTCTTGTTAATGCAAAGAAAATGCTGGACAATGAGTATAGTGTCTCTTACAGAACTGCTAGACAGATATTGCCTGTTTTCCTGCCATCAGTGATGCAGCTTGATTTTTACGCTCTTGTGCATAGTATCGAAAAACTATATGCTTTCAGAAGCCTGGATACGTTAAGCAATAATGGGGAAGAGCAGATATTTGAAGATTTCTCAATCCAGTTCAATTCATCCCATTCTGTTTTGTGTGAGCCGTCACAAAGTTATTTTGGCAATATCAATTATTTCAAGGAGCAGCTTTCATTCTATCAGAATGAGAAGTGGCACATTTTTATTTTTGCTGACAATGCAAACCAGGCATTAAGAATCAACGAACTTGTAAAAGATTTTGTTGATGTGAAGGATAATACATTGTTTCCTGTTACAGTCCTTCCTTGTGCAGTTACAAGCGGATTTTCAATCAGTGATGAAAAAATCCTTGTAATTCAAGAAAATGAAATTTTCGGAAGAAAGCGGAATGCACCCAAATCCACAAGAAAAGTTCGTTCTGAAGCCCTGGACAGTTTCGTTGATCTTACTCCTGGAGACTACGTTGTACATGTCAATTACGGAATCGGACGTTTCCTTAAGATCGACCGCCTTAAATCAATGGGGACAGAAAAAGATTACATCAAGGTTGAATATGCGGATGAGGACATCGTCTATATACCGATTGAACAGGTAAACATGGTCCAGCGTTATATAGGAAGTGAAAGCGAACATCCGCATTTGGACAGGATCGGTTCAAAAAGCTGGAGTGCCAGAAAGGCAAAGGTACAGAAACAGGTTGAGGAAATGGCTGAAAGGCTTATCGATCTGTACTCAAAAAGACAGGCAAGCCGTGGTTATCCATTCCCGAAAGATGGTGAATGGTCGGTTGCTTTTGAGGCTGCTTTCCCGTATGAAGATACTCCGGACCAATGGACAACGACACAAGATATTAAAGCGGACATGGAGTCATCTGTACCCATGGACCGTCTTGTCTGTGGTGATGTTGGATATGGAAAAACAGAAATAGCCATGAGAGCGGCTTTCAAGGCTGTAATGGGTGGCAAACAGGTTGCTTTTCTGGCACCTACAACCATACTTGCGGAACAGCACTATGAGAACTGCATGGAACGTTTCAAGAACTTTCCTGTAACCATTGCCCATATGTCAAGATTTGTAACCCCTGCTGAACAGAAGAAAATCCTTAAAAAGGTGGCAGATCGGCAGGTAGACATTCTTATAGGTACACATCGAATAATTCAGAAGGATGTTAAATTCGCTGACCTTGGTCTCATGATCATCGATGAGGAACAGAGGTTTGGTGTAAAGGACAAGGAGAAACTCAAGGAAATGAAGACAAACATAGATTGTCTGGCTTTGAGTGCGACACCGATTCCACGTACCCTGCACATGAGCCTCTTGAAAATCAGGGACATGTCATTGCTGACGACACCACCTCAGAACCGTCAGCCGGTTGAGACAGCTATCGAAGAATATAATGACGACAAGATTGCCCGTGCCATACGTCAGGAAGTTGACAGGGGCGGGCAGGTTTTCTATCTTCACAATAGGGTTGAAAGCCTTGAAGAAACAAGATTGAAAATAGAACGTCTTGTTCCTGAGATGCTTGTGGAAGTTGCCCATGGTCAGATGTCCAGCGATGAACTTGATGATATTTTCAGAAGATTCAAGATGGGGGGATTCCATATTCTTGTTGCAACAACAATCATTGAAAACGGAATCGACATTCCAAATGTAAACACCATCATCATCGACCGCGCCGACATGTACGGTGTAAGCCAGCTGTACCAGTTGCGCGGTCGTGTAGGCCGATCTGACAGAAAAGCCTATGCATATCTGTTCTATCCTGAAAACAAAGTACTCAGTGAAGTTGCATTGAAAAGACTTCAGGTCATAAGTGATTTTACTGAACTTGGAAGCGGTTTTAAAATCGCAATGAAAGATCTTGAAATCCGAGGAGCCGGAAATCTTCTGGGAAGGGACCAGAGCGGGGAAGTGTGTGCCGTTGGCTTTGAGATGTATCTCCAGCTTCTGAATACAGCCATTGAACGTCTATCCAACAGCAACTGGCATGCAGCGGAAGAAGTCCTTCTTGAGCTTGAGTATTCAGGTTTCATTCCTGACAGTTATATTGATGATCCACAGACAAAAATGGAGCTTTACAAAAAAATCGCATCGATAGATACCTACGGAAAACTGGATTCCCTCTATACTGAACTGGAAGACCGATTTGGACCTGTACCGGAAGAAGTGCAAAGTCTTCTTAGCCTTTCGAAAATAAGGATCATCTGCAACAAGCTTTCAATCGCAAGTTTGAAAGAAAAGAAAGGTGTTGCCATGGTGGAATTCAGCAAGGTTGCAGAAATCAGCATGGATAAACTTTTAAAACTTATCAGAACCAATTCTGACAGAATAAGACTTGACCCTGCAAAGCCTAATTTCCTTATCCTCAAGACTGGTTCCATAGACCTTAAGAGCAAGGCGGAATTCATACAGGAAAAACTTGAAATGCTTGTTTAGTCTTTCAATGAAATATGTTTATAGTTGTCAACTTCATCCCAGTTGACGACAAAACCTGCACCATGGGATCATTTGTTTTGATTTATATGACTTATTATAATGTGTATTCTGTCTACTAAAACATCACTCCATATTACTTATTGTCATGATCTGCACCCAATCTACAGCCCACGCTTTTCCTTTACGTCAGGATGGTCCACATAGAACTGATCCTGTTCTTTTCTCAGTTCCTGCCGTTTCTCTATAAGTTCTCTGTTGATGAGAGCAATCTGCTGGTAGAGTTCCATGAAAGGTATTGGTTCGTTATGACTGGAAATTGTTTCCGATTTTGTAAAGTGCTTGCTGTCGTGGCGCCATTTGTCTTCATCGGCAGCAGTCCATCCGGATATTTCAGGTTTAGCAAGTGTCCTGGTTTTTACAACTTCCATGATCTCATACCACTTTCTTGCGGAAAACTCTTCTATAGCCTGGCGCAGCTTTTTGTCACTTACGGGAGCTTTTACTGTGATTTTCTGGCCCCTTGTAATTTCAACTGCCGGGTTTGCTTCTTTGAAAGCTTTGTATATGTCACTTGCAAAGAAACCTTCTTCAATTCTGCTGTCAAGGAATCTGTATGTGTACATGGATCCCCAAAGACCTGTGGTAAGGGATTCTCTTTTGCGCAGGTTTGTGACAGGGAAAATGAATGCCTCTGTTATCTGAAGGTTTTCAGGCAATACTGCATTCATGGCTTTTATGAATTCATCAGTTGAGATTTCATCGTATAAAAGACAGCTGGCAGTTTCTTCCATAGACGGAACTCCAAGGGTCATGGCGGTCGCAAATTCCAGCCTTGGCAGTGGATTGAATCCGCTGGTGAAAACAAAACGCAGTCCGGACCTTAAAATAGCCTTATGGAAGATCTCTACCTGTGAAAGATATGCTGTAAATTCACCACCATTTTTGCGCTGGAAATTGAACAGAACACGGTACATGACTTCAATATTGCATTCAGGTACAGTTTCTGGCACCATAATTGTCTTATTTTGTAGACTACTTGAGATTGATTCTATCTTTTCAGGAGTGTAAACCTGGACATTTTCCTTTGTGTTGCATATTCCGCATTTGTGGTCGCAGTTGCTGGAACATTTTGGTGTAAGGATACTGCTTGCAGATTTGTCCCATTCTTTTTTATAGAATGCTGGTGCCGGGCCAAGACTTACGCCGTTCCATGGAAGTTCTTCTTCAAAAGACCACTTCCTGTAGATATAGCCCATGACATCATATTCTGCTTCAGCAAATGCTTCTTTCCATTTGTCGGTGTTGTTCCTAAGGTAATCATCCCAAGCATCAAAACGGACGCCCTTTGTATAGGCATTGTAAATTACCTTGCCTGCACGAGAATCACCGCGGCTTAGAAGACCTTCAAGCACAGTTGCATCGAAGTTATGACGGCCTATCTTGAATTTCCCTCTTGGAAGATTCTGATAAATATAGTCGATTTTCTTCTTTGCTTCTTCCGGCGTTATCTGAGTCATTCTTTCATAAGCTGTATGAGGCTTTGGAATGAAAACTCCTACATTTACGTTGCATTGTATTTTTGTACGGGCCTGAAGTGGAAGAAGAAAATCAACAATCGCCCTTTCTTCCGTACCTTCACTGCCAGGCTCAAGTTTTGTTTCTGAAAAATAATCCCCCAATGGGAGTCCGATCATGAAATAGAACTTCGCACTGCTCCATCCTCTCTGCTTGGCTTCCCTTACGATGGATTCAAGGTGCTGTGCATATACTTCCTTGTTAAGACTCAGCTGCCACATTTCTTCCGGAGTTTCCACAGCAAAAGTAAGTCCGCTCTTACGAACGGTAGATAGTTTTTCAAGAATATCCAGCGACATGCTGTTGACTTTCAGGGATGGAAGCTGGAAAGAAACGTTAAGGCCTTTATATCTTTCATTCAGCAGATCAAGGAGGTCTCCTACATCTGGAAAATCCGCACTGCTCAAGGAATTCAGGCTGACTTCGCGGTAACCTGCATCAAAAACAAGATGGTCGATTTCATCTATGATGAGTTTCAGATTCTTTACTCTTGTTGGCCTGTAATAAATTCCGGCATGACAGAATCGGCATCCGTTTGGACAACCGCGCATGATTTCAATGACACCATGATCCTGGACTGGTTTGCTTGTCGGTAATGGAAACCATGACGGGATGGACGGAACAAGACCAAAATTATTCTGAACTGCCCTTCTTGCAGTTTTCTTATTTTCACCTGTACATTTACGCCTGGTCCAGATGAAAGATTTTGTTTCCATGTGTTCAATCAACTGGGAACGGGATGCACCTTTTCTTTTCATGGAAGCAAGCTCTTCTACCAGATTGAACAAGGCTGGCTCTGCTTCTCCGATTATGAATGCGTCAAAGAAATCTGAAAATGGAGCAGGATTTGTAACTCCGCATCCACCGCATATTACGATAGGATCCTTTTCTGTTCTTCTTTCGGCAAAGGCATTGATCTTGCCATCTTCAAGCATGGCGATGACTTCTGTAATTCCAAGTTCATAACCTATTGAAAAACCAATCATGTCCGTCTGACATAAAGGCATTCCTGTTTCGAGTGTGTAAAGAGGAACGTCCTTGTCTTTCAGAAGCTGTTCAAAATCGGGAGCCGGAGCAAAAACACGCTCACATCTGACACCATCAAGACGGTTGAGTCCGTTGTAGATGATCCTGACTGCAAGGTTTGACATGGCGATCTCATACATGTCAGGAAATGCAACAGCAAAGTTGAACATGTTTTCGGTATCTTCATGTTTCTTGACTGTAATTCCAAATTCTCCGCCAACATAGCGAGACGGAACCTGCACGGAATTTAATAGAGGTCCAAAAACTTCAAGTGGTTTGACAAGATTTTTCATAAACTAAAAGGTCGATTTGAAATCAAGACGGCGGCTGTTGATGCTCATTATGAGACCAAGGGCTATCATATTTGTAATCAAGGCGGAACCTCCATAAGACATAAAAGGAAGAGGTATACCGGTAATAGGCATGATACCCATGACCATGCCGACATTTACGATAAAATGGAAAAAGAACATTCCAAGAATTCCAGAGGCAATATAACAGCTGTAATTGTTTGTCGTCTGCTTTATGACATAAAGAATTCTCAACAGAATGCAGAGAAAAGCAGCGTACATGAATATACCACCGACAAATCCCATTTCTTCAGAAAAAATGCTGAAGATGAAGTCTGTGGATTGCTGAGGAAGAAATCGAAGATGGCTCTGACTGCCCTGAAGGAATCCTCGTCCTAAAAGACCACCTGCACCTATGGCTGTCTGTGACTGGATGATGTTCCAGCCGCTTCCTTTTGGATCGCTGTAAGGGTCTATGAAAACGATGAGTCGTGCAATCTGATATGGCTTTAAAACCTTTCCGGCTCCGACAGAGGCAAACAGCGAAGTTGATAGAATGCCGAAAAAATAAGTGATCCAATAATAGTATTTCTTTTTGAAAAATAAATTTCCAAGAACACCAATGGTCGTGATGCCAAGGAAAGCAACGGAAACAAGCATTCTGAGCTTAAGGTTTGTAAGTATGTGAATTGCCGGGACACTTTCATGAAGAATTTCAGTTTCCCATACAGGCAGAACTGTGAAAGTAATCGTGAACATACCTGTAAGAAAAACAATCATAAGATATCTGACTGGAATATTTGCCATGAAGCACATGAAAAGAAATATAGGAATGAATACACTGGCCGTACCAAGGTCAGGCTGAAGAAGTATTATTCCTACTGGAAAAACCATGATACAAAGACTGTGGATGAATCTTTTTCTAGGTTCTTCATTCATTGAATTTTCAAGATATTTTGCAAGAAACAGGATGAATGATATCTTTGTCAATTCAGATGGCTGAATTCCGAAGTCTCCGATTCCAATCCAGCTGCGTGCACCATTGACAAGACGTCCAAAAAATCTTGTGTATATGAGTACAGCAAGCATGAATGCAAAAAAATGGAATGAGTACTTGTTCAGTCTTCTGTAATCAAAAAGCGCAACAAGAACAAGTAATACTAACCCTACTCCAAGCCAGATGATCTGCTTGATGTATTCATTGGAAACATTGATTCCGTCGGAATTGAACCCTGATGAATAAATGAAGGCGATACCAATACCTGTAAGAAACAGGATGCAAAGAAGAAGCAGGTAATCAAGGCTTGTGAAAATTTTGAGTCTCATTCTCTTCGTCCTCCCTGTGCATTCTGCTGGTTCAGCAGATATCTGAATTTCAAAGCATCCACAGACTCATCAAAGGTCTGGTCATTTATGATTCCCTGGATGATTATGTTGGTTGCGTAAGGAGCCCACCACTCCCATTTGTTTACTGCCTCGACAAGAACTACAACAACGTACTGGTCTTCAGGAGGGGCGTCATAAGGAGCATAGGCTGCCATCCAGGAATGCCAGTGGTCTTTTCCATAACCATTGACTTCGGCTGTACCTGTCTTTCCTGCAATCTGTACTGTTGTATTGTGCATCGGATAAACGGCAGTTCCGTCTGAAATTGTATATCTAAGGGCCCTCTGGACCTCTTTCCAGACTTCCGGATCAACTGTTGATTCATGGAGGACTTCCGGCTTGACTTCCCTTATGACTTCATTGTTCTTGGAAGGATCCCTGACTTCCTTCAGGAGATGCGGCCTGTAGATCTTTCCGCTGTTGCATACCATGGCCATCATGTTGGCTACATGAAGAGGTGTCACAAGAGTATATCCCTGTCCGATGGAAATGTTCATTGTATCTCCACCAAGCCATTTTTCACGATACTTTCTCCATTTCCACTGGGCCGTAGGAACAGTTCCCTTTGTCTGGGCAGGCAGATCAATTTCAAGACTCTGTCCAAAACCAAATTCCTGCGCATATGAAGAAATACGGTCAACACCAAGATAATCAGTACCAAGTACCCAGAAGTAAACGTCACAGCTCTGTGCCAATGCGTTTTTCAAGTCAAGCCAGCCGTGTCCAGGGACACCAACGTGACATCTGAAAACACGGTCACCGTATGTGATTCTTCCGGGACATTCGATCTTCTTGTCTGAAGGAAAAAGTTTTTCAGAAAGAATAGCTGTAGACATGATTGTCTTGAAGGTTGATGCTGGAGGATATTCCGCATTCACAACTCTGTTGAGCATTGGCTTGTTTTTATCACTTGCAAGCATTGCATATTGAACTGAAGAATCATCAGTTGAGAAAACATTGGCATCAAAATAAGGATATGATACCATGGCGATGACTTCTCCTGATGCAGGTTTCAAAACTACAGCCGCACCGATTCTTTCCCCAAGTGCCTTTTCTGCGAGACGCTGAATTCTGTTGTCAATTGTAAGGATGAGGTTTTTTCCGCTTTTAGGAGGCGTGACCACAGGAGTATCGTTGAGGATCCTGCCGTGTACATCGACGGTACGGCTTATGGAACCAGGTTCGCCTTTGAGAAGGCTGTCATACTGGCGTTCGATTCCAGTCTTGCCTACTACGGAATTTGCTTCATATCCACTATTGAACATGAGGTTCAATTCCTCACTGGTAATATTTCCGACATATCCAAGTACATGGCAGATTGAACCAGTTTCAACGTAGTTTCGCACAGGCTTATTTCTCCATGATACGCCTGGTAAATCAGTGAGGTTCTCAGCGATATTGGAAATGACATCAAACGGAACATTTGTTTTTATTTCAATTGGAGAGAAACTGTTTCTCTTTTTTTTGGGAATCTTCTTGTCAATTGTGAGTTTTGAAATTCCAAGATATTCCGAAAGTTTTGTGATGACAGTGTCAAAATGATCAGACGGAATTTCACCAGGCCTTATATCGACAGCAAAAGAATCCGTGTTGATGACCATAGGAAGCTGGGCATTTCTGTCAAAGATTTCACCTCTCTGCGGAGATATTGTAGTAATTGTTCTTGAAATTCTGACTGACTGCTTGCGGTAATCGTCTCCATTGATGATCTGGAGTGTGAACAACCTCAATGCATATAGACCGAACGTAACAACTATGAGAAGCCCTAAAAAAGCAATCTTGTAGTTTTTCCTGATGGAGTTGTCGGTATGCCTTACATCTTCAAAAGCTGTATTAATTCGGCGGTGGTCAATCATTTATTGCACATTCTCCGGTTTGAGGATTACCGAGTTCTTGAAAACCCTGAGGAATCTGAAGATGAAAGGAGCCAGGAAAGCATTTGCCAAAAGCTCAAACAAAAAATCAAAAGAGAAAATTTTATAAGAAACATCCACAGACGGAAAAAGAAGATAGATGATCTGAATTATGAAAACTTTTATGGCCGTTACGATGAGGGCCAGTAAAAACGGAACAAAAAAACCTTCCGTGTTGAGGATCTTGCAGAAATTGCCACCGAGATAGCCGATTATGGCACGAACCATGCAATTAAAACCAAATGGACATGCATTTAAAAAATCCATGAGAAGACCGGACACAAATCCCGTACTCTCGCCAAGAATCTTTCCGTTGTTCAATGAGAAAAAAAGAACGCACAGAAGCGACAGGTCAGGAATGGCTGGCAAAAAAGTGATATTTGACAAAATTGCAGACTCAAAGACTGAAACACCCATAAGAATAAGAATGCTTGAAAGAAAAGATCGTATCATTGTTTTATTCTCCACTGATGGCAGGTCTGTCGTTGGAATGCTTCCTGTCAACAACAAGAACATTTTCAAGTCTCATGAAGTCAATGACCGGATCAATCTCAATGCTCAATGATGAGTCATAGTCCAGGACGGTAATCTTTGAGATTCTTCCGATTGGAATATCTTTCATGTAATTGTCGTTCTCTCCGCTGGTAACGATAAGGTCACCATGGTTGAAATCATCAAGAACCCTTTTTCGTATATAATTCAACATGAGGGGTGAATCATAAGAACCGGAACCAGAAACAATACCGATGTCCCTTGTGTTCTGGATACGGGCGGAAATGTTGCACTTGGAATCATAGACAGGCATGACAAGACTTGTGCTTACTCCAACCGTAACAACTTTTCCGACAACGCCGATGTTGCCGTTCTGAATGGCAATTACCGGCATTCCCTTCTTGATTCCGCTTCTTGAGCCCTTGTTGATTGTGATTCCTGAATATAGATTGTCAGGATTTCTACCGATTATCTGCGATGATATGTTTTTGTATTCAAGGTCGGTCGCAAACTGAAGCTGTTCCCTAAGCCTTTCATTTTCCTTTCTGATTTCCGTGTTGTTTCTCTGCATGTACTCATAATCCTTGAGTTTTTCAGTAAGTTCACGATATTCCTTCTGAAGGACGGCAATGTCGTGTATGGACGAGAAGAACTTCCTGCAGTAGCTGAAAACTGTGAACACACCTTCCTGCACAGAAGAAACAACAGTAAATCCGACTGTATTGAAATTCACGATAAAACTACCGCTGGAAAAAGCCAGCATTGTTCCGCTGAAGAGAATCATGAATGAGAGTAATATTTCAGCAGTTTTTATTTTGATGGATTTCTTTAGATTTACCATGAATCAATTTCCAGTTTTAATCATTAAGATTTTCGTATACGGAACGGCTGGATGACATTTCCCTGAAGAGTTCAAATGCCTCACCTGCTCCCTTTGCAACACTTTCAAGTGGCTTTTCAACAAGAAGAACAGGAACGCCTGTCTTGTCCTTGATGAGATCCTTAAGACCCTTGAGCATCGAGCCGCCACCTGCCATGACGATACCGCGTTCAATGATATCCGCTGCAAGTTCTGGAGGAGTAACCTGGAATACTCTCTTGATTTCATCAACGATCTTGTTGACTGGTTCCTTGAGGGCTTCTCTAACTTCAACTGAATCAACCTCAAGTCTGCGTGGGAGACCTGTGATTGCATCGTTACCTTTGATTTCCACTTTACGGATCTTGTCGCCATCGACATTTTTTTCTGCCATGGCATTTCCGATCTCAATCTTGAGTTTTTCAGCTGTCTGCTGGCCGATTACAAGGTTGTGTTCAGATCTGATGTATTTGATGATTGATTCGTCAAATGCGTTTCCACCAATACGGATGGAACTTGTCACTACCATACCGCCAAGAGAAATGACAGAGACTTCAGTAGTTCCGCCTCCAATGTCACAAACCATGTGTCCTGCAGGTTCATAGATAGGGATCTCTGCACCGATAGCTGCAGCAAGGCTTTCTTCAATAAGTTTGACTTCCTTTGCTCCAGCTTTCAAAGCAGCTGCCATAACAGCATCCTGCTGAACCTGAGTGATGCAAGAAGGAATTCCAATTTTCATACGGATCGATTTGAAAAGGTGATGCTTTGGAATTACTTTGCGAATGAAATATTTAAGCATTTTTTCTGTTGAATCACTGTCAGAAATTACACCATCCGCAAGAGGTCTAATGGCTTCAATATCTCCTGGAGTTCTCCAAAGCATGCTTTTTGCTTCCTTGCCGACTGCAACAACACGTCCTGTACCTTTTTCAACGGCAACTACAGAAGGTTCATCAACAACAATTCCCTGACCACGAACATAGATCAATGTATTGCATGTTCCAAGATCGATACCGATATCAGTTGTAAAACTATCGAAAAAACCCATATTAATCCTCCAACGAATAATTTTTAATTTTCATATATTTGAATGATCAAAAACAATTTAAGCATTCAATTATTAAGCCATTTTTTTCAGAGCACCAGGGTGGTTGAACTGAATTTTCAGGCATTTTCTCCATTCTGCACGGGCCTTGATGTTGTCTCCTCTCAGTTCATGAACAAGACCAAGACCATAATGAGCATCAGCTGAATTTTCATCCTTCTGAAGTATATAATTGTATTCGGCTTCTGCATCATCATAGTTTTTTTCATTTATGTAAATCTGCCCCAAAAGAATGTGGCTTTTGTTCAGCAGATCTTCATTTTCACTTGTTTCAAAAACACGTACAAGATACTGCTTTGCAACTGAATGTTGCTCATTGTTGCAGTATTGTTTAGCAATATTGAAAAGCAAAGTGTCAGATTCTCTCACCAGCAAGGCTTCTGTAAAAGCCGCGATGCTGTTGTCCGTATCACCCAGGGAAGCATAGCTCAAACCAAGCAGCAGTGGTATGTCGTCAGAAACATATCCTGCATCTACAGCAAGGTTGAGGTACTTGACAACCAGATCTGAATAATAATGGTAGTTTGAAAGTTTTCCCTTGTAAAAATAGGCTCTTCCAAGCATATAGTTTATCTGCGGAAGAACATCTTCCCTGCAGTTTCGTTTTGCTGTCCTAAGACTGAAAATTGCTTCATCCAGAAGCTGCTGTGACTTCATGTTGTCTGTCTCTGATTCTGCAAGCATGAAAGAACTGTAACCATGAAATGCGAGGGCTGTATTATGATAAGGTTTGTTTTCTAGAATCTGGAGAGATGTCTCGTAGACGGAACTGTATCCTTCCGCCGTATGAAGATCCCAATTCTTGTAGAGTGATGAGACGGAATCAAGATTCAACACCTTGTCCCTGAAAACCTTGACAAGGAAAAAAGAGAGAATAGAAATTGCAATTAATCCTGACAAAGAAGCAATTACCCAAAAAACGACAACACGTTTTTTATGATAATAAAGCTCAAGTCCATATCTCCCTTTCATTAAATCCACCCAATTATATTTGAAAAGGCTAAGGATATGGTAAGCCGGGTTCTGGCACATTCATATAGAATGCGTGATCATCTATCCGCAATACCTGTCACCAGGTATCTCCAGCAACCTACCCGCAGTATAAGGCCGGAAACCAAACTGCTGTCCGATTTTGCTCCAGATGAGGTTTACTTATGCCGTTCTGTTGCCAGAAACGCGGTAGGCTCTTACCCTGCCTTTTCACCCTTACCTGGTCTCCCAGGCGGTTATTTTCTGTAGCACTTTCTGTCAGTCAAGGGGTTATACAAAAAAATGCAACTTCCCTTTACTGCCCGGTTATTACCCGGCATCTTTTCCGGTGGAGCCCGGACTTTACCTCATCGGCTCAGAGTATCATCACCCTGACCGACGCGATCACATATCCTTAATTTTTTTAGTTTTCATAATCCAGTGATTTTACTGAAGAATCCCCATCTTCAGATTCATCACCTTCAAGGTCGAGAAGATCTTCATCATCAAGAAGATCTTCATCCATATCGTCCATGGACTCGTCGTCCTGAAGAGAATATACAACAGAATTTTCCATTTCTTCATAATAAAGAATGCGGCTGCAGTATGGGCAGAACAAAATCTTTTCACCGTGGTGAACTTCATTTGCGAACTGAGCAGGGAGAACCATGTGACAACCGTCACAAACGTTTCCTGATACTGCAACAATACCTTTTCTGTTGCGTCTGATGATGCGCTGGAATTTCATGATGATCTCAGGATCGATTCCATCACAGATCTCATTTTCTTTTTTTGTAAGCGAATCAAGTTTCTTGTTAAGGTCCGCAACTTCCTTGTCAAGATTTTCGCGGGATTCGTTTACGTCTTTTTCTGTTGAAGAAATAAGTTCTTCTTCACCCTTGAGAATGTCATTCAATTCTGCAAGAGCCTTTTCTTCCTTCTGAAGCTCCTTGCGCTTTTCATCTTCAACAGACTGAGCCTCGTCAATCTGCTTCTGGAGAATCTCATATTCACGGTGAGTAGAAATGGCATCCATTCCTTTTTCACCTTCTTCACGCTTTTTCTGGGCTTCATCAAGCTCTGCCTTAAGCTGGGCTACCTGAGCCTTCTTCTCTTCGTATTCTGTATTTCTCTGGATATATTCTTTCTTGAAGCGGTCAAGACTTTCTGTACTTCCATCGAGTGTTTTTGGCAGTTCTTCTACCTTTGCCTCAATCTCATATTTTTCAGCAAGTACTTCCTGAAGACTCTTAAGTCTGTCCAATTCTTCTGACATTTGCATACAGCAACCTCTTGTAGTAAAACTGGGGACATCAAATCCCTATATTTTTGTGCAGAGCATAAAATTTGCGTCTGTAAAGTTTACATAATTTCCAATTTTATGTCTAGGGTACCTCTACAACCCCAAAAGAATGAGATCAAGAGGCATCCTGTATGACATAAGAAAGTCAAGAATCAATATAATCCCTGAGACCTGTTGCGCGTCTAGGATGACGCAGTCTTCTCAAAGCCTTTGCTTCAATCTGACGGATTCTTTCGCGGGTAACATTGAAGTAAAGACCAACTTCTTCAAGTGTGAGCGAATATCCGTCGTCAAGACCGAATCTCATCTTGAGGACTTCCTGTTCTCTCTGAGGAAGAGTGCTCAAAACTGTGCGCAGCTGCTCCTGAAGCAGTGTGTAGGCAGTCTGATTTGCTGGATTTTCAACTTCCTTGTCTTCAATGAAGTCTCCAAGTGAGCTGTCCTCTTCTTCTCCGATCGGAGTCTCAAGTGAAATAGGTTCACGGGCAACATTCTTGACCTGCTTTACACGACTTAATGGCCATGAAAGCTGTGCTGCGATTTCCTCGTCGGTCGGTTCACGGCCAAGTTTCTGCATAAGCTGACGGCTTTCGCGTACAACTTTGTTGATCTGTTCAATCATGTGGACTGGAACACGGATTGTGCGTGCCTGGTCAGAGATTGAACGCGTTATGGCCTGGCGGATCCACCATGTGGCATATGTTGAGAATTTGTACCCCTTGCGGTACTCAAACTTTTCAACAGCCTTTATGAGACCGATGTTTCCTTCCTGGATGAGGTCAAAGAGCTGGAGTCCACGATTTGTATATTTCTTGGCGATGGAAACTACAAGACGGAGATTGGCATTGATAAGGCGGTTCTTAGCCCTTTCAAGCTGTCTGCGTCCACGTTCGATTTCCTGCTTCATTTCGATGATCTCATCAACAGAATTCTCAAAGTCATATTCAAGCTCACGAAGTTTTCTGTCAATTTTCTGGATTTCAGTATAGTCGGAACGAATCTCGTCTGCTGTCATGCCAAGTTCTTTTTCGAGCTTTACGGATTCTGTCCTGATTGCAAGGCGGCGTCCGATACTTCTCAAGCCTACAGCATCAGAAATACGGAGCTTCTTCATCCTGCGGTCCTGGATCGTGTGGTATTCGTCAATCTGCTTGGATGCGACAATGAATTTATTGCTGAATGCCTCAATTTCCTCAGTCTGGAGTTCTACGCCGGCAATGGATTCCTTGATAGGGGCCTTGAGCCTTATGAGGTTTTCATCATTGAAAATATTCATCGAGGGATCTTCGGTGTGAAGCTGTTTTTTCAAAGACATGTAATCGCTCATCTGCTCGCGGATCGGTTTTACGTATTCGACATAGCAGCTTCTAAGGCGTCTTCGTTCCGCCATGAGTTCATTTATCTCTTTTCTTGCCTTTCCTGGCTCATGAGGATCAATTTTTTTGTAGATTGTATGGCATATCGTATAGAATTCAGGAATGATCATGCCGGAATTGCTGATTACTTTCTTGATGATGTTGAGTCCATCTTCCATCTGTTTCGAAAGAGTTACTTCCTGTTCAGCGGTAAGAAGGTTTTCCTTTCCGATTTCCCTGAGGTAAAGGCGTATTGGATCATCAATGCCGGAATCTTTATCATTGGCAACGAGACGATGTTTGTTGAGGTCGCCATCTTTTCCGTCTTCATCAGAAATGTCTTCCTCATTTTCAACGTCATCCTCATCATCCGAGTCATCTTCGTCTTCATCAAGAAGATCATCCTCTTCCATAACCTGAATATTGTTCTTTGTAAGCAACTGAAGAACGCTTTCCATCTTTGGGGAATTCACGAATTCCGGAGTGAGAATTTCTGTGATTTCGTCCCAGGAAATAATCTGCTTGCTGCTTGCATAATCTATTAATTTCTTGACAAGAGGATCCTGTTCAAGTTCATCCCCTTCTTCTTCAACATCATCATCAGAAAACTCCTCTGAATCATCTGTCTTTGCAGAAATCGACTCGTCATCGGGAGAATCATCTTCTTCCTCGTCCTCTTCCTCGAGTTCTTCATCCTGGTCAAGGATTTCATCGTCATCTTTCTTTGATACGGCTTTTTTAGATTTTGCTGCCGATGCAGTTTTCTTTGTACTTTTTTTATCTGTTGATTTTTTTTCAGGTTGCTTTCTGGCCATTCATTAACCCTTCATACTTTGAATTTTGGAATCAACTTCCATTTTCTGCTTCACAAGCTCTTCCAGCTCGATCTTGTCCTGAGGCAAAGAACTTCTGGAAAGAATTTCCATCCTTTCCTTAATTTCATGCTTCTTACGTTCAAGAACCTTGTTTTTCAGATACAGCAGACTTTTTTCCGCCGACTCTACGACATTGTCCTTCGGGACATTAGTGGATTTGATAAGGAATCCCTTCAATTCGTCGTTCTCAAGGCAGTTCAGTATACCGCTTTCTGAAAAACTGTTGTTCCGGCTGCATGCTTCCATGGCAGAATATAATTGACGAGAACTTTCTTCTTTCAGATCTTCAATAGAGATTTCCTCACGCAATTTCTTAAACAGTTCCAGATCAGATACCGCTGTGACAACAGCCTGCAGTTCCGCCGTAACAACAAGCCTCTTTGGCTTTGCCGCAACTGCCTGTGTATTTGATTGATTCAGCCTTGCGTGAACCTTTTCCCTTTTCTCGAAATCTTCCTGAAGCGCATCCTTGTCAATAGAATATGCCTGGCTGAACAACTCCAGACATGATTGTTTTTCTACATTCGACTGCAGCGAATCTATATACTCGAAAAATTCCAAAGAAGCTTTGGATTTTCCCCAAGGGGAGTCTTTAGGATACAATTCCTGCAGTTTAGATATAAGAAATTCGAAATCAAATCTAGACTCGTTCACCTCGTTTGTCAAGTATTCGGGGCCAAAACTCAGCATAATTTCAGCAGGATCTTTTCCTCCCTGCAGCTGAACTACCTTGACCGGTATCCCAAGGCTTCTGCACATCAATATCGAACGTTTGGTCGCCTTTTGCCCTGCACCGTCAGAATCAAAGGACAGGTAAATTTCATCGACAAAAGGCTTTACAATGTGGATGTGCTCAAGGGTCATTGCCGTACCAAGAGTCGCGACGGCATAATCGATTCCGCACTGGTGATATGCAATGCAGTCCATGTAGCCTTCGCAGAATATGACTTTCTTGTTCCGCCTTATGCTTTCCTTTGCGAAATTGAAGGCATAGAGAATGTTTCCTTTTTTATAGTGCATGAGTTCCGGTGAATTCTTGTATTTGGACTGGGCCTCAAAATCACTACCCCTGAGGAACCTGCCACCCATGGCGACACAATCTCCGTTTCTGTCAAAGATGGGGAACATGAGCCTGCCGCAGAAAAAAGCAGTGTCAGGTCTTTTCCTGTTGAACAGCCCTGAATTGTCAAGGAATTCTTTTGAATAGTTCTTGCCCTCAAGAAATTTTCTCAGCCAGAACCTGTCTTCCGGACTGTATCCTATCTTGAATTTCTCCAAGGTTTCCTTTGTGAGTCCACGTTTAGTGATGTAGTCAAGGGCAAATTTCCCGGCGCTGGTTTCCATGAGTGCGTAATGGAAAGTTCCGGCGATCCTTGTATAAAGTGTCCTGTATTCTTCCTTCAGTTTTGCATTAGGATCTTCCCTTTGGTGTTCAGATCCTCCGCTTTCGAATTTAAGCGTAACTCCCGCTTTTTTTGCAAGAATCGAAACAGCTTCTGAAAAGGATATTTTATCCATCTCCTTGAGAAAATCTATTACTGTGCCGGAAGCATGGCAGCTGAAACAGTAATAGAACTTTTTTTCAGGGGATACGCTGAATGATGGTGTTTTATCCTGATGAAAAGGACAGCATCCCCACCAGTCACGACCTTTTTGAGTCAGCTGAACCCTTTCTCCAATCACCTGGACGATGTCGGTTCTGTTTGAGACTTCTTCGATTGATTCGCGAGAAATAAAACCTGCCATTATTTTGATACGTAGTTCGTGTTTTCCGCCGCAATATGTTCGTCAAAGTTTGTGCTGAAGGTATGACGTCCTGTAGATGGATCTGTAAGTACAAAATAGTAGTAGCTGGTCTTTGCCGGATTTGCTGCTGCCTGAAGGGCTACTGTTCCAGGGTTTGATATAGGTCCTTCTGGAAGTCCTGCCCACATGTAGGTGTTGTAAGGACTGTCTATCTTAAGGTCCTTGTATGTGATCCTTTCCGGATGAGGCAACCCCTGAATTTCAGTGATGATGTATTCTATTGTTGCACATGAATAAAGCCCGATGTTGTGCCTGAGTCTGTTTGTGAAGACACTTGCAATGACTGGAGCTTCTTCCTTTATCCTGTATTCACGCTCTACAACGGAAGAAAGTATCACGGTTTCATGGAGCTTCTGCGCGTCAATTCCCATGAATTCAGGTATGTGGGAGATCTTTTCGAAAAAATTGCCGGCCATTGTTTTGACTACATCTTCTCCAGTCATTCCGTGGATCATGAAATATGTGTCCGGAAAAAGATAGCCTTCAAAAGTTGAGGCTGGAATATTGTATTCTGCCAGCAGTTTTTCATCGCTGCATGCTTCAAGAAACTCCGATGCGGTACAGATCTCTTTTTCTTCAAGGATTCGCGCTATCTTTGATTTTGTCAGACCCTCAGGAATTCCGACCGTAATGTATTCCTGTTCTCCTGACTGCAGCAGCTGATAGATTTCCTTCATTGACATGGAACTTTTTACCGTATATGTTCCGCTTTTAAGAGAAAAATTGCTGTTCCTGTCAAAAATGTTGAACCTTGCCGCTATGTAAAGTGCTTTTGATGACTTTATGAATTTCTCAGACTCAAGTTTTTCAGCGACCTGTCTTACGGAAGTTCCTGCCGGAACACTTATCTTGCCGACATATTCATTTTCAGCGTCTGTAACCGGCCCTGTGACGTAGAACCAGCCCGATAGAAGAAACACGATGCCTACGGCAATGAAAGCCAAGATCCAGGCGACAGCAGCAATGAGTTTTGAAAGGATTTTTTTCATCAGAATTCTATTTCCTGTCCTTCTCTGGACATGTGGATACCGACATTTGAACCTTCGGAATTATACTTGTGGTAATTTATTCCGGCTGAAAGAATTGCGTCCAGTTTTTTGTCATCGTAAGCAGGTTCATGATGGAAGAAATAAAGATCCTTTACGTTCCACAGGGAAGCAAATTCAACAGCCCTGCTGAATGAACTGTGTCCCCAGTTTACTTTTTTTGCAGCCTCAGGATTTGTGTACTGGCTGTCAAGAACGAGGACATCAGCATCCTGGAAAAAGAAATTTCTCTCCACAGTCTTGTCAAAGTCACTCTGCTGAAGTTCCGCGTCGGTACAGTAGATGAATTTCTTGTGTCCTTCGAGGAAGGAATATGAGTATGAATCTCCCGGATGGAACATTTTGTGGCACTCAACCTTCATTCCGTAAAGTTCAATCGGAACACCTTCTTCCATCTTATGGAAACGGCACTGGTTTTTCACTGATTTCCAGCATCCGTTTGGCGGGAAAAATGGAGTTGAACTCTGCTTTTCAAAACATTCCTCCGCATTTTCAAATGGAGAATAAATGTCGATGGTCACTGTGGGATTGAAAGACGGCCCAAAGAAAGGAAATCCCTGGATGTGGTCCCAATGCAGGTGAGATAAGAATATTGTATAATGCTTGTTGTCCGGCTGCTTGCCGTATATGGCGTAGTCACGGAGACCTGTTCCACAGTCGAGAAGGATGACTTCTCCAGTTTTGGGTCTGAGTTCAACACACGGCGTATTACCACCATAGGTTCCGTAGATCCAGTCTGGCAGACTTGAGATGAACTTCATCTTCGACTCTGGTGATTCCAGATCCTTAGGTGTCATCCTAGCAATGGCGGCTGTCAGTTTTGCCTGAACCTGCTGATTGTTGAGTGGCTTAGGCAAGGAACCTCTTACACCCCAGAAATGAACAAACACTTTTTCTCCTCCCGGCAATAAACGAGAGATACGGGACTCGAACCCACAACCTTCGGCTCCGGAGGCCAACGCTCTATCCAGTTGAGCTAATCTCTCAATCAAGCACTAAAGATATAATTTTGACAAGGTATTGTCAATTGAAGCATCAAGACTCCTCTTAAATCAAGCTGATAACATATGGTAATAAATTTGCAAACGTATTATATTGTATTCCATGGAACCAATAATCCTTGCATCATCATCACCGCGCAGACAGCAGATACTGAAATCCATGGGAATTCCTTATATCGTTCATCCGGCAGACATTGACGAAACCGTCCCCAAAGGCATGAAGGTTGACGATGCGCCTGAATATATTGCTGCCCGAAAAGTTGATGCCGTCGTGAGAAAACTTTCTACAGAACAGGAAATCGGCTGGGTACTTGCCGCAGATACGGTTGTAGTATACAAAAACAGGATCTACGGAAAACCGAAGGATATGGACGAGGCGAGAGAGTTTCTGAAAACGCTCAGCGGAAACACGCACAAGGTGATCACAGGGGTTGCGCTGTATAATGGTGCCGTCCATTACATGTCCACAAGGACAAGCATAAACAAAGTTACCTTTGCAGAGATGTCTGATGAAGATATAGAATGGTACCTTTCTACAAGCGAATGGCACGGCGCTGCCGGTGGATACCGCATTCAGGAAAACGGCTCCTGTTTCATAAAAAAAATAGAAGGTACTGAAAGTTCCATCATGGGCTTGCCTATATTTGAACTTTGTGATATTCTTCGCGAGCAAAATTATAGACTTTTTAAAAGTTAAGCAGTTCATTCGTAGAATGAATGTTTTGCCGGGCACCGTGCATTGCTGTATGCTTGCTGGTGTTACGTAATCATCCGGGCTGCTCAGGCAGTCACGAGAAAAAGATCAGGAAGGAAGAACCTGCCTAAGGAAGGTCATAAGGTTTTTCCGGTGAAGGAGTACTCAAATGGCAGTAGTAACCATGAAGAGTTTGCTTGAATCAGGTGTTCACTTTGGTCACCAGGTAAAGCGTTGGGATCCACGTATGAAGAAGTATATCTTCGCAGAACGCAACGGAATCCACATCATCGACTTGCAGAAGACAATCACTGCAATCAAAGACAGCTACGATGTTATCCGCAAGGTTGCATCAGCTAACAAACCAGTTCTTTTCGTTGGAACAAAGAAGCAGGCACAGCAGGCTATCGCAAAGGAAGCTGAACGCTGTGGCATGTACTACGTAAACAGCCGCTGGCTCGGTGGTACACTCACAAATTTTGCAACAATCAAGAAGTCCCTTCTCCGTCTCAAGAAGATTGAAAAGATGGAAGTCGACGGAACATTCGAAAACCTCACAAAGAAAGAAGTAGCTAACCTCCTCAAGGAAAAGGAAAAGCTTACAAAGAACTACGGCGGAATGAAGGATATGAAGGAACTCCCAGGAGCAATCTTCATCATCGATACACACAAGGAACAGATCGCTGTTGCTGAAGCACGCCGCATGGGCATCCCTATCGTTGCAATTGTTGATACAAACTGTAACCCAGAAGGTATCAACTACCCTATCCCAGGAAACGACGACGCAATCCGCGCCATCTCATTGTTCACATCAATCATTGCAAACGCAGTAATCGAAGCAGACAATGAACAGGGACTCAAGATCATCGACACACTCGGTGACGAAGAGGAAGTTACAACAGACGCTTCAACAAAGAAGGATGACGAAGAGATCGTTGACTATTCAAACTATCAGCCTACAGAAGCTAAGGAAGAAGATGTAGAAGCTGACAAGAAGGAAAGCGAACTTCTCGACGAAGACAACTACACAAACAAATAATTTTACGGGGCCCTGAAACACGGGCTCCAAAAGGATACTAAAATGGCTATTACAGCAGCAATGGTAAAAGAATTGTTCAAGGCAACTGGTGCTGGTATGCTTGACTGCAAGAAGGCACTTACAGATGCTAATGGAGATATGGCAGAAGCAGAAAAGATCCTCAAGGAAAAGGGTCTTGCTGCAGTTGCAAAGCGTTCAGAAAGAGCAACATCTGAAGGACGCATCTATATCAAGCAGGAAGGCAACAAGATCGGTATCGTAGCAGTTACATGTGAAACTGACTTCGTTGCAAAGAACGCTGACTTCATCGCAACAGGTGAAAAGGTTCTCGCAGAAGTTCTTGCAAAGGGCTACACAGAGGCTAATGATGAACTCAAGAACATGGTTCTCGACTTTGCAACACGCACACGCGAAAACATGTCTTTGAGCACAGTTAAGCTCATTGAAGTTCCAGCAGACTGCTCTGCAGGAATGTACATCCACACAGACTACAAGCAGGCAGCTGTTGTAGTAATCAAGGGTTCAGCAGACGACAAGGTAAAGGAATTTGCCCGCGACTGCTGTATGCACCTCGTTGCAGAAACTCCTGCTTACAACACAAGAGCTGAAGTTCCAGCTACATACATCGAAGAACAGAAGAGCATCTTCAAGTCTCAGATGGATCAGGATGAAAAGATGGCTGGTAAGCCAGACAACGTTAAGGAAGGAATCCTTCAGGGCAAGATCAACAAGCATCTTGCTGAAATCTGTTTCGAGGATCAGATGTTCGTTAAGGATGACAAGAAAACAGTTAAGGCAAAGCTTGACGAAGTTGGAAAGTCAGTTGGTGCAACACTTTCATTTGCTGACATCAACCTTCTCCTTCTTGGAAAATAATTACTGAATTGTAAGAATGGCGGTCTGCTTTTCGGGGCTGACCGCTATTTAAGTTTATGGCAGCCTTGTTGCTGTGTTAAAATACTTTATTTTTTTGGGGAAAATTATGGCAGACAATGAAAGCCGCATGGAAAAAACAGTTAATGCTCTCAAGGATGAATACAACACAATCCGCACAGGTCGTGCAAGTGCTTCAATTTTAGATAAAGTTCGCGTGGATTACTATGGAACACCTACTCCTCTCAGTCAGGTAGGAACAATTTCAGTTCCTGACGCACGCACACTTGTAATTTCTCCATTTGACAAGTCAATCATGAGCGACATTGAGAAGGCAATCCAGAAGGCTGAACTTGGATTGAACCCAAACAACGACGGAAAAGTAATCCGCATTGCCATCCCTCCTCTGACTGCAGACCGCCGCAAGGAGCTTGTAAAGCAGGCTAAGGCAACTGCTGAAAATTACCGCACAACTATCCGCAATATCCGTCGTGACGGTAATGATGATCTTAAAAAACAGCAGAAAGCTGGAGAAATCACAGAAGATCAGCTTAAAACAGAAACTGACAAGCTTCAGAAGCTTACAGACAAATACATTGATGAGATCAACAAGGTTTACGAATCAAAAGAAAAGGAAATAATGGAATAATTTCCCATGGATGATTCTGTAAAAACTGATTTCTTCAGTTCAATAGACCCAGCCCATCTGCCACAGCATGTTGCATTGATCATGGATGGTAATGGCCGCTGGGCTAAGAAAAGGAATATGATCCGCACAAATGGTCATACGGAAGGTCTAAAACGTGCAAAAGAAATAGCTGCTGCCGCTTCTGATATTGGTATCCGTTATATTACTTTTTATGTTTTTTCAACGGAGAATTGGAAAAGAACTGAGCAGGAAGTTGGTTTTTTGATGAACCTTATCCACACTTACCTTGTCGGAGAACTTGATTTCTTCAGAAAAAATCAGATCAGGGTAAAACTCCTTGGTGACAGGACAGGTCTTCCAAAAAACGTAAGGGAAGACATAGATCAGGTTGAAAAAGATACAGAATCATTCAAAGACAAACTTACAATATGTCTTGCCATTAATTATGGTGGACGCGATGAAATTGTCCGTGGTGTCAAGAAACTTTTAGAGTCAGGATTGTCCGTGGACATGATCAATGAAAAGACCATTTCAGGAAGCTTTGATATCCCGGAACTTCCTGATGTTGACCTGCTGATTAGAACAGGCGGAGAAAAAAGGTTAAGCAATTTCTTGATGTGGCATTCTGCTTATGCTGAGCTTTTGTTTTCTGATACTCTCTGGCCGGATTATTATAAAGAGGAGTTTTACAGCAACATTGTAGAATTCCAAAAACGAACTAGAAAATTTGGAGCTGTACCCGTATGAGTAAAGTTGCTTCCCGATTGTTGGTATTTTTCTTCGGAATTCCCATTGTCATCGGCATCGTCATCTGGCCGGTGATGAACCATCTTCCCCTGCATGTCTTGATCTGTTTTGCAGCTTCTGCAGGTGCCTGTGAGTTATGGGATATTTTTTCAAAAAAACACCAGCTTCTTCCAAAGAAATTTATAGTTACATGTTCAGGTTTGATTGCTGTTGTAGCCGGCCTGAATGCAGTGCTCCCAGATCTCCTTGGTATTACTGTGCCTGGAGGCCAGGAAGTTGTAACTTTTGTATACATCCTTACACTTCTCGCAATCCTTTATTGTGAAGTATTCAATGCAAAAGAATTCAGTGAGTCTATTGACAGAATTGTTTCATCGGCATTCGTAATCACCTACACAGGCTTTCTTATGACTTTCATCTCAAGAATGACTGTATGGAAGCTGAACGGTGAAAGTATTACAATTCCAGGCATCTGCATGTTCCTCCTTATGGTTTTCTTTACAGACAGCATCGCCTGGTTCATGGGTGTTCTTTTTGGAAAAAACAATCGTGGTTTTGTAAAGGCAAGTCCAAACAAAAGCCTCGTTGGATTTTTTGGTGGATTTCTTGGCGCCATTGGAGCCGGAATGATCGGTTTCTATGTATGGCATGATATTTTCGATGGTGGTCTTGTAAAGCTTACTGTTACAGGAATCCTCATAGCCTTCTCGTCGATTGTCGGAGATCTTGCGGAATCTGTTTTCAAACGTTCCGCAGATGTCAAGGATTCCGGACATATAATTCCAGGGCGTGGTGGAGTCCTTGATTCCATTGATTCAATTGTAATGTCAGCACCTGTATTTTATCTTCTTTTTTCAATTTTCTTCGGACCTTTTAACTGATGAAAAAAGTTCTAGTTCTTGGTTGTACCGGCTCCATTGGGAAACAAACCATTGATATTTGTCGCAATATGAGCGACCTGTTCACAGTCTGCGGTGTTGCAGCAGGCAGTAACGAATCAGCTGTTGAAGAACTTTGCAGGGAATTCAACTGCGGCGGAACAGTTTTCAGTCGGGATGGAATTGCCGGCATTGAAAAACTTATAGAAACCTGTGGAGCAGATATTGCCGTCAATGGGATTGCTGGTGCCGCAGGTCTTGAACCAAGCGTTCTTGTATTAAAAAAAGGAATTGATCTTGCCCTTGCAAACAAAGAGTCAGTCGTAATGGCCTGGCATGTGATAAAGGATCTTGCAAGTCAGAATAATTGCCACATCATTCCGGTTGACAGTGAACACAGTGCAATATTCAATCTTACACAAAAGATCGGTACAGAAAATCTCTCGGAAATTGTGATTACCGCAAGTGGCGGACCATTCAGAAAACTTTCAAAGGCAGAACTTTCCAATGTTACCGTGGAAGATGCACTGAAACATCCTACCTGGAACATGGGACCAAAAATCACAATTGACAGTGCAACCCTTGGAAACAAAGGCCTTGAAGTCATTGAGGCTGTACGTCTTTTTAATTTTACTCCAGACAAAGTCAAGGTTGTTGTTCATCCGCAGAGTCTCATTCATTCCCTTGTACGTACAAAAGACGGAGTTCTTTATGCTCAGATTTCAAATCCGGACATGAGGCATCCGATTTTTGGAGCCCTGGTATGGCCTGAGTACAAGGAAAACTATCTTGAACAGTTTGACCTGGCTTCTTGTGGAGAGATGACGTTTTATCCTCCCCGCATGGATGATTTTCCTTTGCTTGCACTTGCTTATGAATGTGCAGAAAAAGGAAACAGTTATACAATAGCTTTCAATGCGGCAAACGAAATCGCTGTTGCCGCTTTTATAGAAAATAAATGCTCATTCCTTCAGATCTCAACTATCGTGTCCATGACCCTGGAGGAAGACTGGTCGGTTGTTCCTGATACCTTGGAAAAAGTCTACGATGCTGACAGCAAGGCGAGAATCATAGCAAGAAAGCATCTTGCATCCTTGTGCGGAGAATGATGTGACTGTCGTTATTGGAATTCTAGGTCTTGGTTTTCTTGTTTTTTTTCATGAACTTGGCCATTTCATTGCTGCAAGATTATTTGGAGTGAAGGTTGAGGCATTCTCGATTGGAATGGGGCCTGTCCTTGCTCATAAGACCTTTCGTGATACGGACTACAGAATTTCCCTTGTTCCGCTTGGAGGATACTGCTCCATGAAAGGCGAACAGGAATTCCGGGAAGCTCTTGATAAAAATCTAAAAAGCATTGAGAGTTCAGAAGATTCCTTCTATGGCATCCATCCGTTGAAGAGACTTGTCATCGCATTTGCAGGACCTTTTTTCAACATGTTGTTTGGGATCCTCGCATTCACAATTATTGCCATGATAGGATACTCCTATTACAGTGCCGGAACAAAGGTATCCATGGCTGATGACATCTATCCTGAAATGACTTCCGCAGCCCATCGCGCAGAAATGCAGTCAGGGGATACGATTCTTTCGATAAATGGTACTTCCGTAAATGATTTTTCCGAGATTGCAATGATTGTCTCAACCCATCCTGATGAGGATCTTGAAATTTCTTTTGACAGAGACGGAACAATCATGACCACCATTGTCCACTCTGAATTGGATAAGGAGACTGGAAGCGGAAAAATCGGCATCGTTTCAGACAAAGATTCTGTAGTTGAAAGAAGACATGAAGGCAAATCCTTTATGCCAGCAGTCAAGGAAGGTGTTCTTCAGACTTTCAATGTGGTTGTAATAACAATCAAAAGCATAAGGATACTTTTTAAAGGCATAAACGTATCGAATGCAGTTTCTGGTCCTGTCAGAATTACATCGATGCTGGGACAGACTGTAAAACAGGGATTTGAAGCAGGATTCAAATCTGGTGTAATAAGTACCCTTGAATTTCTTTCGCTTATTTCCATTTCACTGTTTCTCACAAATCTTCTGCCAATTCCCGTTCTAGACGGCGGTCTGATACTCTTTGCATTCATACAGTCTGTTGCAGGTAAAAAACCTTCTCCAAAACTTTTGTACTATATTCAACTTGCAGGAGTTGGTATAATAGCTTTGTTGATGATGGTCGCATTGTTTGGAGACATCCTTTTCATACTAAAAAAATAATCTGGAGCTGAATAATGAAACTGAATAAATTTATATACATATTGATACCGTTTCTAAGCCTTGGCTTGTTTGCCCAGGGACGTGAATCAAGTCAAGCCCATGACGGAAGAATCAATTACATACAGCCATTTGAAACTTCCACATCCTTCAACAGTGAATTCTACAGCGCAGGAAATGACGGCTTTCTCATCAAATGGTCGTCTGACGGAATGGGAGATCACTATCAGGTTTCCGATCTGCATATCCAGCGCGTAGCACGCAATCCCCAGTCTGGAGATGTTGCCGTATATGAGACCGACGGAATCTCAGTCCACCGAATTTCAGTTATTGACCCGAAGACCTATGCAAAAAGATTTTCAAAAAGATTCACTGATTCAATCGCATCCCTTACCTTTTCCGCCAAGGGAAATTATCTCATAGTCGGAACCAATACAGTGAACGGTTGCTATATTCTTAATGCAAGGACTGGAACTGTCACAAAAAAAATAACTGATGTGGCTGGAATAATCACCATGGCCAAGACCGGTGCGTCGGAAAAGAAAGCTGTCCTTTATTCCAGAACCGGATCCATGGTTTACTACAACCTGCAGACTATGAAACCTGAGAAGAAATTTTCAACAGTTTCTTCATTGCAGCAGCCCCTCATTTTTGGAAACGGGAATTTCAACAACAGACTTTTTGCCGGAATAAAGGACAACCTTCTCTACATAATCGATGCTTCCAATGGAAAGACTCTTGCGACATATCCTGCAAACAACAGCATCATTTTCTCTTCTGAATTTGAGCAGGGAGAAAAACAGGGTCTTTATTTCATCACAGAATCAGGTAGAACATTCACACTTAAACTTATCAATGCTGAAAGCCTGAAGAAACTGCTTACAGGACAGCAGGTTGATTCCCCTCTGGTGGTAAAAAACTTCACAGGACTTAAGGGTCGTGACAGTTTTACCTGTGGTTCAAAAAATGCAGGTACCATCATGCTTGGAACTCAGTCCGGCAACATCTATACAATGACGGATATTCCGGAATCTGAACTCTACAGCCTTTTTGCAATTACTGAAAACATGTACCAGAAGATTTATGACATTGATTCAAGCGAAAACGAATTCTACTTTCTTACTGGCAATTCGATTTACAAGACTTCATACGATACAAAGGTCATGAACAGGATCGGTTCAAATCCAAATCATTCCAACCTGATCAAGTACAAGGACAAGATTATCCTCTGGTCAAGAAATACCGCCAAGACAGTTCAGCTTTTCTCTCTTGATGGAACGGAATCAATTACAGCCTTGTTCAATCCTTCGAACGAGATAAGGGCTTTAAGAGTTGAGGACGACAAGATAGTTTACATTTATGGAACTTCTTCAGTTTTCATCTATGATCTTTCAGCCGGAACAAACACCGAAATTTATACGGGAACCTCCATCCAGGATGCGGTCCTCATTGACGACAATACACTATATGTGGCAAAGACAGGTACTGGACGCGGGGATTCGCCTCTCATATCCGTAAACATCCAGACGGGAGAAACAGTTCCGCTTAAATTCAACGGTGAAGTTGCATTTTCTTTGAGCTATGATTCTGACAAGGACAATTCAAATCTCTACGGAATCCTGATCAATTCATCCAACGGAACAGTAAAAACCGAGGTGTTCTCTTATTCTCCAAAATCAAACATCCAGTCTTCCCTGTTCAGCCTTCAGTCAGAAGATTCGTCTGCTTTCACGGCAATCAAACTTCCTGTAATCTACACAAATATCGGAAAAAACACCGTAAGAGCCTGCAATACCTCGACAAGAAAAACTACGGTCTACAAGAGGTCCGCTTCAATGCCTCTTAAGGCTGCGGCAACAAATGGAAAAGTTGCAGTGCTCAACCATAACGGAAGCATTTCATGGTACAACCCTGGTTCGCCATTGCTTCTTGCTGACTGGTATCTCACAACAGAAGGCGAATGGTTTGAATTCTAATAAAAAAGCTGCCCGAAAACTCAGGCAGCTTTTAAGCTAAATATTACAGCCTCGGAAAAGAGCTTCCTTGTATACCTCAAGGTATTTTTCTGCCGCTTCATCCCAACCGAAAGTTTTCTTCATTCCAGTCTGCTGCATTTTCTTGATGTGATCTTTTTTGTTGTAGTAAGCCCAGACAGCCCAACCAACCGTGTCATAGATTGCGCGAGGAGTAAGCTGTTCAAACACAAATCCAGTTCCATCACCGGTATCCTGGTTGTAATTGTCTACAGTATCGGCAAGTCCGCCTGTCTTTCTGACGATCGGAAGAGTTCCGTAGAGCATGGAATAGATCTGGTTCAATCCACAAGGCTCGTATTTTGAAGGCATGAGGAAGAAATCACTTCCGGCTTCAATAAGATGGCTCAGAGCATCGTCATATCCAATATAGGCACGGAAATTAGGAAGCTTGGACTGAAGGTTCTTTATCTCATTCTCACACCATGCTTCACCGCTGCCGAGTACAACAACCTGAACCCTCATGTCATTGCATACTGAATAAATTGATCCGTAAGAAGGTGCAAAAATTTCAGCGATACCCTTCTGATCTGCAAGGCGGGTTACAATTCCAATTACAGGAATATCCGGATCAACTTCAAGTCCCATCTTTTTCTGAAGTTCTTCCTTACATACAGCCTTACCCTTCATGTTCTTTGCGGAATAGTTTGCAGGAATTTTTTTGTCGATTTTAGGATTCCATTCCTTAAGGTCAGCTCCATTCAAGATGCCCTTGATGACTTCCTTGCGCACTCTCAAAAGACCATCCATGCCAAAGCCACCATCCGGAGTCTGGATTTCTTTTGCATATGTCGGAGAAACTGTTGTGATCATGTCTGCAGATGAAACGCCGGCCTGAAGAAAGTTGATTCCGCCATTGTGCTCAAATCCTGCTCCATAGTACAGGCCCCAGTCAATACCAAGGGAATTGAAAGATTCCTTCGAATACTGTCCCTGATATCCCTGGTTGTGGATTGTAAGTACAGATGCTGTCTTTTCAAATCCGCAGTAGCGGCATACATGTTTGAGGATTGCAGGAGCAAGACATGCGGACCAGTCATGACAGTGGATTACATCAGGATACCAGTTCAATTTGCGGCATAGCTGGAAAGCACCGTGATTGAGGACGGCAAAGCGATATGGATTGTCGTGGAAGTCTGTTTCAGACGGAACTCCATATATGCCGTCGCGTCCAAAGCACTGTTCGTGGTCAATGAAATAAACCGGTAGAGAATCACATCCTGGCATGGTTGTTGTATAGACTGCAGACCATGTTTCAACCTGACCTGCAGCAATAGCCATAGGACCTTCAAGCTTAGTCAACTTGCTTCTGTCAATCTTGTAGTAACGAGGCATGACGATCTTGACATCATGTCCCATTTTTGAAAGCTGGATTGCAAGAGCACTTACCATGTCGGCAAGTCCGCCTGTTTTTGCAAAAGGAACTGTTTCTGCAGTAACCATTAAAATTTTCATAGAATGACTCCTTTTCTCCGATTTATTTCTTCAAGTCCGCCATTGCTTTAACAAAGGCCTCTTTTGAGTTTCTTATTGAATCCGCGCTTACGCAGTATGCCATTCTTATCCAGCCCTTTCCGCCGAATCCGCTACCAGGGGCCGTAAGAATAAGGTATTTCTTAAGGTAATCGCAGAAAGCCATGTCATCACCGTTGAAGCATTCAGGGGCTTTGCACCACATGTAGAATGCTCCCTCAGGAACAATGTGTTCGATTCCGGCTGCGTCGAGAACTTCCATGACCATGTTGCGACGTTTTTCGTAAAGGCTGTAATCAACTTTTGCATTCCATGTTTCGGCAACAACCCTCTGGAATATTGCAGGTGCATTTACATAACCAAGAACGCGGGTTGTGAAAATACAGGCTGCTACAACTTCATCTTTGTCAGGACATGCTGGATTGACGCAAATATAGCCAATACGCTCCCCAGGAAGGCTGAGATTTTTTGCAAATGATGTAACGACTATTGAACTGTCATAAATCGGGAATGCACCTGGAACTTCCTTTCCGTCGTAGACGATGGCACGGTATGGTTCATCACAGATGAGATATGGCTTACGTCCGCATTTTGCAGCGTGTTCTTCAAGAACCTTGGCAAGTGCTTCAATTTCTTTCTTAGTGTATACACGCCCTGTAGGGTTGTTTGGACTGTTTATAAGCACTGCGGCTGTCTTTTCATTGAGGGCAGCTTTTATGGCTTCTACATCAAGACTGAAGTCAGTTTTAGTGCTTACTTCAACAAGGTTTCCGCCATGATTGCGTACATAGTGCTTGTATTCAGTAAAATATGGAGCCGGCACAACAACATTGTCACCGTCGTTAAGAATAGCCTTAAACAGAGCATTAAGAGCCCCTGCAGCACCTACTGCCATGACTACACAGTCACCAGTTATCTTGACACCCTGCTCCTGGCTTGTTTTTTCGGCCATTGCATCACGGCAGAACTGAAAACCAGCGTTTGGCATATATCCATGAAAATTCTTTTCACGACATGCTGCGACCTGTTTTTCCAAAGATCTTTTTATATCCTCTGGAGGTTCAAGATCAGGATTTCCGATGCTGAAATCAAAAACCTTGTCATTGCCATACTGAGATTTGAGTTTGATACCTTCCTCAAACATCTTGCGGATAACACCCGCTCCCTTGCTTGTCATTGTTTCTTTTATAAATGTTGAAATTGGCATAAAATGCTCCTGATACTGTTATTTTATAATAAGAATATTATACCACAGTTTGTAACGGAAACAAATTAAATAAATACAAAAAATATAATATTAAAGACAGAAAAATATCAGGATTTGAATACGTGGTTTAAAATAAAAAAAAGTTTCTGCAATCTACAGAAACTTGATGTGGAGAGTGTAGGATTCGGACCTACGAAGGAAAACCAACAGATTTACAGTCTGCCCCCTTTGACCACTCGGGAAACTCTCCATTCCCCTATTGGGATAAAGCCGCCGCAGGGATTCGGACCCAGGACCTCGAGATTACAAATCACGCGCTCTACCAGCTGAGCTACAGCGGCTTATTTTTTTTATCAACTTCGCTTTCGCGTTGCTGATGTTTAAGACTATATACTTTATGACAAAAAGAGTCAATAGCAAAATCCAAAAAAAAAGAAAAAAAATTCAAAATTTATAAAAAAATCCCGGCAGAACAATGAACTTCATCACTGCCCTGTCGGGATTCTGTGTTTCAATTAAGCTATAAATTACATCACAGCCTTGACTTCAACTGTTTCACCGGCCTTAGCCATTGGAACAAGATTTCCTTCTGCCTTTGTGCCGTTGATGTAAAGTTCCTTGATTCCTTTCTGTGAACCGTTGTTTACGATCTCGATGTTGTATGTAGCATCACGGAACTTGCGTGTAACCTTGTATCCCTTAACGTCTGCTGGAAGACATGGGTCAACAATGATTCCCTTGTATGAAGGCTTGATGCCAAGGAGGTACTGGCTAACTGTAAGCCACATCCATGCAGCCGTTCCTGTAAGCCAAGAATTCTTTCCTTCACCAGGCTTTGCTGCGTCCTTACCTGCAACCATCTGGCAGTTTACATAAGGTTCAACCTTGTGGAGCTGCTGATCCTTCAGGTACATTGGAGAAATCTTGCGGAAGAGTTCCCATGCGTCGTTACCGCGGCCTGCAACAGTTTCACCGATGATTACCCATGGGTTGTTGTGGCAGAAAATACCTGCATTCTCTTTGTATCCTGCTGGATAAGAAGAAATTTCACCCATTTCAACATGATACTTTGTATATGCAGGGTTGTTGAGAACCATACCGTGTTCACAGTCAAGGTATTTCTTACAAGAATCGATTGCCTTGTCAACCATTCCGTCTTCAAGACCGATTCCAGCCATTGTACAGAAGCCCTGTGATTCAATGAAGATCTTTCCTTCTTCACATTCGTTTGAACCGATCTTGTTTCCGTAGAAGTCGTATGCGCGGAGGTACCATTCTCCGTCCCAACCGTGCTTCTTTACAGCTTCGATCATGCTGTCAACGCACTTCTGGGCACGTGCAGCTTCGTCGTTCTTTCCAACCTGCTTGCAGAGTTCAATGTAGTCCTTACCAGTAACAACAAAGAGACCTGCGATCATGAGGGATTCAGCCTTTGAGCCTTCAGAGTTGTTTTCTGTTGTCTGGAATGATTCGTTTGGATCCCAAGAGAAACAGTTGAGATTGAGACAGTCGTTCCAGTCTGCGCGTCCGATAAGTGGAAGCATGTGAGGGCCTAAGTTTTCAACAACATGGTTGAAAGAAATCTTGAGGTGTTCCATGAGTGAAACTTCTGTTCCAGCCTTGTTGTCAAATGGAACAGGTTCGTCGAGAATTGAGAAGTCTCCTGTTTCCTTAACATAAGCAACAGTACCGAAGATGAGCCAGCATGGATCGTCGTTGAATCCACCGCCGATGTCGTTGTTTCCGTGCTTTGTAAGTGGCTGATACTGGTGATAGCATCCGCCGTCCGGGAACTGTGTAGATGCAATGTCGATGATTCTTTCGCGTGCGCGGGAAGGAACCTGGTGAACGAATCCAACAAGGTCCTGGTTTGAATCACGGAATCCCATTCCACGGCCAACACCGCTTTCAAAGAATGAAGCTGAGCGTGAGAAGTTGAATGTGATCATACACTGATACTGGCTCCAGATGTTTACCATGCGGTTGAGCTTTTCGTCATCGCTCTTGACAACATACTTGTCAAGGAGAGCATCCCACATAGAGCGGAGTTCATTGTATGCAGCATCTACAGCTTCTACTGTAGAGAACTTCTTGATGAGGGCTTCAGCCTTTGCCTTGTTTACGAGAGTAACATCGCTGTCCTGTGAAGAAATGAGGGTCCCGTTCTTCTTGCGCTGGATGTCAGCTTCAGAGAACTTTTCTTCCTGAGCGTTTTCAACATAACCGAGGACAAAGATGTAGTCCTTGCTTTCACCAGCCTTGAGTTCAACTTCAACATAGTGTGATGCGATTGGTGACCAACCGTGTGCAAGGGAGTTGCTTGGTTTTCCTGCCATTACGCACTGTGGATCTGCGAATTCGTTGTAGAGGCCGATGAATGATTCGCGGTCTGTATCGTATCCGTCGATCTTTGCGTTTGTAAGTGAGTAATATGCGTAGTGGTTGCGGCGTTCCTTGTATTCAGTCTTGTGGTAGATTGTAGAACCGTCGATTTCAACTTCACCTGTAGACCAGTTGCGCTGGAAATTTTCCATGTCTGTTGCAGCGTTCCAGAGACACCATTCAGCAAATGAGAAGAGCTTGATCTTCTTTGTTTCGTTTGTTGTGTTCTTGAGTGTCACCTTCTGAACTTCTGCCCAAGTCTTGAGAGGAACAAAGAAAAGAACAGAAGCTTCAATTCCGTTCTTGCTGCCTGTGATGCGTGTGTAGTTCATACCATGGCGGCATTCGTAGCTGTCAAGTTCAGTCTTGCATGGCTTCCAGCCTGGGTTCCATACAGTTCCGTTGTCATTGATATAGAAATAGCGTCCACCGTTGTCCATCGGTACGCCGTTGTAGCGGTAGCGTGTAATGCGGCGGAACTTAGCGTCCTTATAGAATGAATAACCGCCCGCTGTGTTTGAAATGAGCGAGAAGAAATCTTCGTTGCCAAGGTAGTTGATCCAAGGCCAAGGTGTTGCAGGATTTGTGATCACAAATTCCCTGTTCTGGTCATCAAAGTGTCCGAATTCCATAATCTGTTTTTCCTTCATTAGTTTTTTTTCGCAGACAATTTCTCAAAAAATAGTCTACAAAAATTTTTTGAATTTTATCATGAGAGCGGACAAAAGTCAAAGCATATTATTGAGGATAACCCATTAAACACCCTTTGATTTTTCTTGTTTTTTTTATTTTTCTCACTTATACTGTTTGTTATGAAAAAACATATTTTGTTCAGCTTTATTACCCTGTCCGTGCTTATGCCGCTGACAGCTAAAAAAACACCACTTGATTACGAAAAACTGGCATCAACTGGTACTGTAAGTGAGATTAAAAGCTCATATTCAAAGGAAAAATCTCTGTTTTACAAGAAATATTTCGACAGTAAGGAAACTTTTCTCCAGCTGTGCCTTAAGAACAATAGAGAGTTCGACATCATCAAGATGTGTATTTCCTATGAGTCTGACATTGAATCAAAGACAAAAGACGGGAAAACTCCTCTCATGTACGCTTCCCAGTACTCTTCCTACCCTGATGTTGTCGAGCTGCTGATCAAGACAGATGCTCTTACAAGCGGAAAAAAGAGAAAGAGAATCCTTCAGAAGGATAATTCCGGGCTGAACTCATTCCATTACGCAAAAATGAATTCCTGCAGTGATATCTATGCAAAGCTCAGTGAATTTGCCGAAGACCCTGACAGGAATGCTGCTGTTGAAACAGTCCCAGCTACTGCAGTAGACGACATTGCAGCTGTTGAGGCGGAACTGAAGAGAGAAGCTGAAGAACTTGAGGCAATGACTTACAGACCGGAGACGGCACCAGCTGCGCCAGTTGCGGAAAACATTCCTGCTCCAGAAACAGCAAGTGTTCCAGCTGTCGAAGTTCCTGAAAATGCCGGTGAAACTGTTGCAGACAGTTCCATTGTTGACGAACCGGTTGTTGAAAACCTTGTTTCCCCTCAGGAGACAGTCGCACAGGACCTCAGGAAAAAAGAGGTCGAGACCTATGCCAGCGCATTCCTTTATGATTATGCAGAGGAAGCTGCGGAAAAACAGGAAGAAAAAAAGATCGTTGCCATCGAAAATCCAAATCTTGCCGACAAGAATGGTGTTACTCTTCTCATGAAGGCAGCGAAGTCTGGAAATGACTGGGATGTACGTACTTTGCTTGCAAGCGGAGCAGACGTAAACCTTCGTGACAAGGACGGATGGTCTGCCCTCATGTATGCCTGCCGTTATCAGAACAACCTCAACATTGTGGACATGCTCATTGAAAAAGGAGCATACATCCGCACAAGAAACAAGTTCAATGCAACACCTCTTCTCATGGCAGCTGATTATTCAAAGAACCCTGAAATCATCGCAGTTCTCCTCAAGAATCGTACTGCATCTGAAGATGAAGTTTTCAGAGCTTTCATTTTCTCAATTACAGGCAACACAGGTTCAAGCCATGTACGCACCGCAAAGGTAAAGCTGTTCCTTGATATGAACGTACCGCTCAATAGACTCTGGAAAGGACAGACTCCTCTCATGTATGCGGCTCAGTACTGTTCTTCTACGGAAGTAATCCAGCAGCTTCTCGATGCCGGCGCTGATCCTGAAACTGTAAATGACAAGGGTATGACAGCATTCGATTACGCAAAGAACAACAAAAGGCTCCAGCGTGATGATTCATTCTGGGCATTGAATACTTCCCGCAAATAGTATGAGAATTACAGGCGGAAAACTTAAAGGCAGAGTGACGCAGACTCCATATGGCAAAATGGCCATTCGTCCTGCGATGGACAAGATGAGAGAGTCTGTGTTTGCGATACTTGATCCGGTTCTTGAAGGCAAATCCTTTCTTGATTTATTTTCCGGTTCCGGAACTATTGCCCTGGAAGCTGTTTCACACGGCGCAAACGATGTTTCCCTTTGTGAAATGGATAAATCAAAAGCAAAAATAGTTTTTTCAAACGTCAAGATGGCTGAGGAAGTCGGCGTAAGGATCAAATGCCACTTCATGGCCGTTGAACTATTTCTTAAAAGATGCAAGGGAAAATATGATTTCATTTTCATGGATCCCCCTTTTCCTTATAAATTCAGAAAGGAACTGATTGAAACTGCAGGCAAAAGGGAGCTGTTGAATGAAGACGGCAAGCTGCTCATCCACTACCCTGAAGAAGATGCACTTCCTGACAGAATCGGAAATCTTGAACTTGTTGATAAAAGGATTTACGGAAGATCCATTGTGAATTTCTATGCCTATTCCAAAGACAGGTCAGGAAGTTCCGCCTGTGAAAACGAAGAAATATAACAATATTACTATCGGTTCAACAATTTTCTTGACAAATCCAAAAGTGATGCTAACATAGTTATTGACGATGAGAGAAGATTTAAAAATACAGATTGATAATAAACAGGATGAATACAGATTTATAAAAGTAACTGATGCCCCTGTTCAAGGTCTTTCGGACCAGCAGAAAGTTGCCCTGAATAGAAAAGCAAATACGCTTTTCAACGAAGGGAAATACGAAATGGCTGAAAGAATCTTTATTACAACCGGTTACTCTGACGGTCTTACGCGCGTTGGCGACAGATATGCAGAGAAAAACTTGTATTTAAAAGCCTTAAAATTATATCTTCTTGCTCACAATAAAAGGAAAAGTGAACCGCTTATAGAGAAATTGTCGCAAACAGTTTCCTTTATGCTGAAAAATGTATGATCAGGAGTGAGTAAAAAATGTCTGACATTTCAAAAAACGAAGTATTTGAAGAATCTGCAGAACAGGAATTCGTAGTACCGAAGACGGATGATTCAAGTTCGGAAATCAGTGACCTTTCAAAAAGAGGATATCAGCTTCTCAAGGAAAACCATACGGATGAAGCTGTTGAAGCCTTCAAAAAGATTCTTGGTCTTGAGGAAAACAACAATTATGCTCTCGTAGGTCTTGGTGACAGTGAGAGAAAGAGGCTTCACTTCAAGGAAGCTATCGAGTATTACTCAAAATGCCTTTCCTTCCATCCGGGAAACAACTATGCCCTCTTTGGTCTTGCCGACTGCTACAAGGCAATCAATCAGTATCACAAGGCCATTGAAATATGGGAACAGTACCTGATCCATGACGACAGGAACATCACTGTTCTTACCCGCGTGGCTGATGCATACCGCAAGATCCGTGACTTCAAGAAATCAAAGACACTTTACCTTCGTGTTCTTGAGATGGAAGAGAACAATGCCTATGCGCTTATTGGTCTTGGACATCTTCACTATGATTTCAAGGAATACAAGGATGCCCTTTTTTACTGGACAAAAATGTTTGATATCAATCCTGAACATGTTGATATTCGTGTCCTTACTTCCATTGGAAACTGCCACAGAAAACTCAAGACTTTTGAAAAAGGACTTCCATTTTTTGAGAAGGCATTGGACAAGGATCCACGTAATTTCTATGCTCTCTTTGGAATTGCAGACTGTTACCGTGGAATGAACCAGCAGTTCCGTTCGATTGATTACTGGAACAGGATTCTTGAAATAGATCCTAAAAACAAGGTCATTCTTACCCGTACAGGTGATGCCTACAGAAACACAGGAGATTATGCTACGGCTTCTGATTACTACAATCGTGCAATGGATATTGATTTTGATGTCTATGCAGCCCTTGGCCTTGCACTTATATGCAAAGGTGAAGGAAAATATGATGAAGCCATTGAGCGTCTTTCAAGACTTGTGCGTGATGATCCGAAGAATTACAGACTTTACATTGACCTTGCAGACTGTTATGTCAAGATGGGGAAAAAACAGAATGCCCTGGATATACTTTCCGACTTCCAACGCCTTGGCATAAGAAATCAGGCAATCAATGACTATACTGAACAGGTCAAATTGATGTAATATATCAGCATGTCTGAAAAAATCTCACTTGCAGGTCTTACACCTGAAGAAATTTCCTCGTCACTTCAACTCAAACCTGCTTTCCGTGCAAAGCAGGTTTATGAATGGATTGCAAAGGGTGTTGAATCCTTTGATCAGATGACAAACATCGATAAGGCGACAAGAGAAAAACTTGACAGCTCTGCCCTGCTCAGATCTTCCTCTGTTTCTCAGGTCCTCAGGGATCCGGACGGAACAATAAAGCTCCAGATTACATTGAATGATGGTCGTGCCATTGAGACGGTCCTGCTTACTGACAAGGAAGGCAGAAAGACTGCATGTGTCAGCTGCCAGGCCGGCTGTGCCATGAAATGTGCCTTTTGCCAGACGGGGCAGCTAGGACTTGGAAGGAACCTTACAGCCGGTGAAATTGTTGAAGAATTCCTTTTCATGGAAAAAGAAGCCGGGAAACTTGATAACATTGTATTCATGGGAATGGGAGAACCATTCCAGAATCTGGATGCGATCCGTAAAGCCGTTGCCGTCCTTACGGATCCAAAGGGCCGTGCCTTGAGCAGCCGCAGAATCACCTTGAGTACCTGTGGTCTTATCAAAGGTATATATGACCTTGCGAATTTTGGACCAAAAATGAGGCTTGCAATCTCCCTTACAACTGCAGATGAAGACCTGAGGAACCAGCTTATGCCGGTAACAAAAGGAAATTCCCTGCCGGAACTGAAAAAAGCCATTTCCTATTTCATTGAAAAAACAGGTAAAAGAGTAACTCTTGAAGCCGCCCTACTTTCCGGAAAGAACACTGGCAAGGAAAGCGCTGAAAGGCTCATAGACTTTGCCAGAGGCTTGGATGTTTACATCAATCTCATTCCGTGGAATCCTGTTCCTGGATTGGATTTTGAAACTCCATCTCCAGAAGAAACAAGGAATTTTGTAAGATTGCTTGAAAATGCAAATCTTAATGTAAACTTAAGAACAAGACGTGGTGAGAAAATCGGTGGTGCCTGCGGTCAGCTGGGACGGTCCCAGATGCAGGAATCATAAACTTCTGTTAACTGAACACCAAATTAAGCAATATCTGCAAAAAACTCCTTGAATTATTCATTCACAGAGTTTATACTGTGGTTGTCTATTGACATCAGGAGAACATAATACATGCAGAAGAAGATTTACGTAACTGGAATGGATGATGATGCAACAGCAGCAAAAGTAGATACAGCAGTAAAAGCAGTTGCAGGCGTTACGGGCTGTGTTTCTTCGGCAGCTAAATGCCAGGTTTGTGTGGATTTTGATGAAGGCACAGCCGGAATTGAAGATGCCATCAACAATGCAATTAATTCTACTGGTGTGATGGCCTTAGGCTGATATGCGCATTACAGTTCTTGACGGAAATGCTCTCAATCCAGGGGATCTTTCATGGTCTCCTGTTGAAAAATTCGGCCATCTTACAGTTTATCCGCGAACTTCACCTGAAGATGTAGTTTCTCGTATCGGTGACAGTGATGCAATTCTCCTTAACAAGATAGATATTACGGAAGATATCCTTTCAAAGTGCCCAAATTTAAAATATATTGGAGTTCAGGCTACAGGGTACAATGTAATTGATCTTGAAGCATGCAGGAAACACGATGTTGTTGTGACAAACGTACCAAGCTATTCAACGGCCGGTGTTGCACAGATGGTTTTTGCTTACATTACTGAATTTGCAAGCCGTCCTGCCCTTCACAATGAAAGCGTAAAAAACAAGGACTGGATTAAATGCCCCGATTTCTGCTACTGGAAAACTCCCCTAATCGAACTTGAAGGAAAAACTCTTGGCATCTACGGCTATGGTTCCATTGGCCGTCGTGTGGCACAGATAGCAAAAGCTTTTGGCATGAAAGTTATTGTCTGCACAAGAACTCCAAAACCAGACATTGAAAATCCCGTGGATTTTTCAACTTTGCTCAATGAAGCTGATTTCATTACCCTCCATGCACCTTTGACAGACAATACAAAGGAAGTAATCAATAGAACTACCCTTCCGCTGATGAAAAAATCAGCATACCTCATAAACACAGCAAGAGGACTTCTTGTAAACGAGAAAGATCTCGCAGAAGCCCTTAACAACGGGACAATTGCGGGGTATGCGGCAGATGTAGTCAGCGAAGAACCAATGAAGGACGGAAATCCCCTTCTGACTGCAAAAAATTCCATTATAACTCCACACATCGCATGGGCAGCTGTTGAAACAAGGCAAAGGCTGCTTGACGTAGTTGCAAGGAATCTTGAATGCTGGATAAGCGGCAATCCACAGAATGTGGTAAGCTAAGAAACTGAAGCGGATTTGCATATGCAGCGCCGCTTTTTTTATTGTACAAAGCTTTTGCACCAGATTTCCAAACAACCTTTACGCGAACAGGAAACTGTTCGCGGGGCGGAAGTCATTAAAGATTTAGATTACTAGAAAACAATGCTTCCGCCCCTT
>JAEDDW010000107.1 GCA_016293645.1 Treponema sp.
AGTCAGGCCCTTCGACTGCGCTCAGGGATCCTGAATAAATAGGCCCGGTGAGCACATTCCGAGAGTCAGGATCGGTGAGTGCATTCCAATAGTCAGGATCGGTGAGCATCGTCGAACCGTAGTGTTTCCGTTTTCTACAAGATGCTTTATTGAAGAGCATCTATAATTCGTGTTAATCTGAATCATGAAAGTTGCAATTTTTTTAGGGTCTAAGTCCGACATGGACACAATGAAGAAGGCTGCTGATGTCCTCAAGGAATTCAGCATTGATTACAAAGCCTATGTGATTTCTGCTCATAGAGCCGGAGATCTTCTCGTAAAGACAATCAGGAAAGTTGAGGAAGATGGCTGCGAGGTCATCATAGCCGGCGCCGGTCTTTCTGCGGCACTCCCTGGTGTGATCGCAAGCCGCACTGTTCTTCCGGTTGTGGGAGTTCCGCTTGAATGCATCAATCCTGGAAAGTCAAACGGTCTTGCCGGTATGGATGCACTTCTTTCCATTGTAATGATGCCACCTCAGATTCCAGTCGCCACAGTCGGTATTGGAAATGCCAAGAACGCAGGTTATCTTGCAGCACAGATACTTTCAATTAAATATCCTGAAATTAAAAACAAGCTTATTGAATTCAGAGCAAAGATGACTGCTGATGCAGAAGCCAATGGCGGTGAGGGTATCGATCTCTAGCTTTTTGTAAGGAAAATTGCTATGTCAGGTAATGAAGATTTTTTTGAGGAAGAAGAAGACAAACTTCGCGATGAATGTGGCGTAGCCGGAATCTGGCTTGCTCCAAAAAAAACGGAAGACAGTCAGGATGGCGAGAAAAAATATGTCGCCTATTCTGCATCTGATTTCAATGCTGCGACACGATGTTACTACGCATTGTATGCTCTTCAGCATAGAGGTCAGGACAGCGCCGGTATTGCCGTAAGCAACGGAGAGACGATTTCGATCCATAAAGGTCTTGGTGCTGTATCCGATGTTTTCAGAACTGAAAATCTTTCGTCTCTCAAAGGACACATTGCCTGCGGTCATGTCCGTTATGCCACAAGCGGAAGCCAGTCCCTTGAAAATGCTCAGCCATTGCTCCAGAGAACAAAACTTGGTTCCGTCGCTGTTGCCCACAATGGACAGCTTGTAAACTACGAGCAGCTTCACGAGATGCTTGAGGATGCAGGCTGTACTTTCTCAAGTACAAGTGATACTGAAGTAATCGTAAAGCTTATTGCAAAATCCTACAAAAAAGGACTTGAGCATGCCCTCACTGATACGATTCAGATGATTAAGGGATCCTTTGCCCTTGTGGTATCCACAGAAAAATGTCTCATCGGTGCAAGGGATCCAAACGGAATCCGCCCACTTTGCCTTGGCCGTGTTGACAGCGGCTGGATTCTTGCCAGCGAGACTTGCGCCATCGATGCCGTAAACGGAACATACGTTCGCGACATCCAGCCTGGCGAAATTGTAATCATAAACGAAGATGGTGTTCTTTCATTTGAGTTTGGGGAACGCACATCAAAACGCACATGTATTTTTGAATACGTATATTTTGCAAGACCTGACAGCATAATTGATGGAATTGCCGTTACTGAAGCACGTGAAAAAATGGGAGCATGTCTTGCCCGTGAAACTTCAGTTCCGGCTGATGTCGTCATCGGAGTTCCTGACAGCGGTATTGGTGCCGCCCAGGGATATGCAAAGGAAGCCGGAATCCCGTTTGCAAGCGGAATAATCAAGAACAAATATATTGGCCGTACATTCATCGCACCGACACAGCGTGAACGTGAGAACATGGTTTTCGTAAAACTGAACGCCGTAAGGCATGTTGTTGAAGGCAAGCGTGTTGTGGTGATCGATGATTCCATTGTCCGCGGAACAACAAGCCGCCGCCTGGTCCAGATTCTGAGAAGGGCAGGTGCGAAAGAAGTTCATTTCAGAATTTCATCGCCACCGGTAAAATTCCCATGCTACTTTGGCATCAACACTCCTACAAGAACCGAGCTTATATCGAACAACTTCAATCCAGAGGAAATATGCAAGCAGATAGGCGCCGACAGCCTTGCTTTCATCAGTGCCGACGGAATGATGGAAGCCTGTCGTTCATGTAATTCGGAAAGCTACGGATTCTGCAAGGGTTGTTTTACCGGCGAATATCCGGTGTCTGTTCCTGGGGAAATAAACGGAAAAAAAATAGATTGATGATAATGGGAATTTCTGCCGATAATGCAATATAATAGTAGTGTTTTATTGGTAGAATTTATTTTGCGTGTATTTAAGAAAATCGGGCTTTTAGCGCTTGCTCTCAATATTGCATGTTTCTCATTTTCCCAGGAAGGGAACAAAAATCTTGGTTCAGGTGATGTTGTCGTTCCAAGAAAGGTGGATCTCATTCCGATTCCTATGGTAAAGCTTCCTCATGCAGTTGAAAGTGTCAGCTGGAACGCCGACTGTTCGCTTTTTGCCTATTCGGAAAACAAGAACATCACCATCCGTCGCGCAAGTGATTATTCCCTTTCCCAGACAATCATTTCTGACGTACCGATAAACTCACAGGATTTTGCCGGTGTTACAGCTTCCGATGACCGTTCAAACCAGCTTGTTACATTCAACGAGGACAACAGTATTTTCATCCGTCGTCTTCCTGAAGTCAGGCCGTCCGTTGTCCGTAAGTTTGATGAAAATTATGTGATCTCAAAGTATTCATTTTCAACGAACGGTAACTACATCGCCATCGGTACTGAAAGCGGTGAAATTGAACTTGGACAGCAGCTCTATTACTCAACAGACATTCTTACTGAAAAACTCATAGGCCATACGCAGAAAGTCTATGAACTTGCATTCAGTCCAAACAGACGTTACCTTGCTTCTGCTTCCCTCGACGGAACCATTAAGATCTGGCGTACTGCGACCCGTGCCCTTGAAGCTGAAATTCCGCAGAATTATCCGCCACCTCAGTTCATTCCGATATGTTTTACCGGTGACTCAGAGCACATTGTCTCTCCAAGATCAAAGCGGTCCATCGAAATCCGCGACTTTCAGGGAAATGAAACAGGCTTCATTGAGACAAGGCAGGACATAAATTCCCTTTGCCTTTCAACAGACGGAAACTATGTTGTCGTTCTTACAAACCTCAACCAGTTCCAGTATTATTCTCTTGAAACAAAGCAGATGGTCAAATATATTCCTGCGTGGAATCCAAGTCCAATCACCTGCTATAAATTTTCAAACGACGGAAAGTCTCTTCTCGTAGGACACAGTGACGGTAGCATCTACATTCTCAAGCTTGAGGAGGTCACATACCTTGATGGAGAAGTTCCGGAAAATTATAAGATCGTTTATCCAGATGAAGAAGGAAAGGAAGAAGAGTTCAGCCCGGAAGAGCTTCAGGAAGAACTGAAAGACAAGTATGGCGACAAGGATGAATTCCCGGAAAGAATCGAGACTGCACATAATGTTGAAGTTCGTCTTCAGGGAGTTTTTGCCACAAACAGTTTATATAACTGGGGAATCAAATTCAGCGGCGGATATATAAACACAAGAATCCTTGATTTCTGCTACCTCGGGGCAATGGTCTGTCCTACCATATTCTTTCCTGACAACAGTGACTTTCCTTATGATTATAAGATCGATGATGTCAAGATTCAGCGTCCTCTTCTGGCGGAACTGGATCTTATCGCTTTAGCCGGTATGGATTATGATTTCTGGCCGGAATCTGGCTGGGACGCATTCTTTGAAATTTTCGCAGGTGGTGCCTTCAAAGAAATAGTCAGCCCTACACTTGGTAGCGGTAAACTCAACACTGCATTTATCACAGGCGGAATTGCGGGAGTCAGCTATGATGGATTCAGGGCTTATCTTGAAACATCATTTGACACTGTTGTTAAATTCCAGGTTTCTCTCGGTGTTGGATATCGGTTCAATCTGACAAAGAAGATAACACCAAAAGACATTGAGGAACTTGAAAGCAAAGACCGTCAGGAACGTCTTGAAAAAGCACAGCAGACTCTTGAACTCATAGAAAATTCTGAGGAAGACACAGGAGCATCTGAAGTTCCGGCTGAAGAATAATTTTTTCTTGTAGTGATTTGATTTCATGTTCTCATTCTGCTACTTTCATTTTTCAATCCAATATGTTATGTTTTAGCAATCCAATTCATTTATTTTTAGCAAGGAGAATCTCATGGCTAAAGTTGTTGATTACAAGAATGCAGGCGTTGATGTTAACGAAGGTTACAAGGCTGTAGACAGGTACAAGGTTCAGTCTCAGCGTGCACGTATCCCAGGCCAGCTTACAGAGCTTGGTGCATTCAACGGAATGTTTGCAGTACCAAAGGGAATGAAGAATCCTGTTATGGTTTCAGGAACTGACGGTGTTGGTACAAAACTTGACATTGCATTCCAGATGAAAAAATATGATACAGTTGGAATCGACTGTGTTGCCATGAGTGTAAACGACATCCTTTGTTCAGGTGTTCAGACTTCCTTCTTCCTTGACTACATTGCCTGTGGCAAGCTTGATTCAAAGGTTGCAGGTGAACTTGTCAAGGGTGTTACTGACGGATGTCTTGAAACCGGTTGTGCTCTCCTTGGAGGTGAAACAGCAGAAATGCCTGGCTTCTATGATGACGGAAAATATGACCTTGCAGGTTTTGGTGTTGGTGTTGTAGATAAGGCTGATGTCATCGACGGAAAGAAAATCAAGGAAGGCGATGTTCTCATCGGTCTTTCATCAACAGGTCCACACTCAAACGGATATTCCCTCATCAGAAAGCTTGTCAAGAATTTCAATGAAGTCGTAAAGATCGGCGGAAAAGACAAGAAGATTGGTGACGTTCTCCTTACACCAACACGCATCTATGTTAAGCCTGTTATGGAAGTACTCAAGAAGTTCCCTGGCAGCGTACACGGAATGGTTCACGTTACAGGCGGCGGATTCTACGAGAACCTCCCTCGCATGTACCAGCACGCAGCAGAAGGAAAGAAGCAGCTTTGTTCAATGATCAAGAAGGACAGCTGGAAGGTTCCTGAAATCTTCGACATCCTCATCAAGAAAGGTGCTGATCCAAAGAACATGTTCAACACATTCAACATGGGTATCGGTCTTGTTCTCGCGGTAAGCAAGAAGGACGCCGAAGCCATCATGAAGATGTTCAACAAGAACGCAAAGAAATACCACAAAGCTGGAATCGAAGACATGGTTGCCTACGAAATCGGTTACGTTGGCCACACTGACAAGGTGATCAAGGGCGACTTCAAGGGTTCTAAGGAAATGACACAGTTTGTTGACTAAT
>JAEDDW010000029.1 GCA_016293645.1 Treponema sp.
CGGTGCTCTTCCGCATGTAATTCTTTTTGGAACTGACCATGCCTTTGACTTTGGTTATGAGAATAATTTTGAAATAGCATGGAGCGACGACGTTGATGAAGAGTTTGACTTTAGCAGCAATGAATATTGCGACAGCAAGAGCATGACCTATGTGCATCCTCACAATTCAGGTGTCATGGGTGGAACAGTTTCTGTAAAAATCGAATACAATGTGCCTGAAGTCATGAAGCCATACATCATAAGGCCTTCCGACGGTGCCGTTTCTGCAGGCTGTATTATAGAAGAATCAAGGTTCCTCAGTTTCTACAATGGAATTACAGGAATTCAAATTTCGCAGAATATTGAAATTGAATTTAATATCTTGCACAATGCATCTATTGGAGAAACTCGTGAAGATGGTTCTTGTACCGGATACGACACCTATCAAGTTTTTTTTGACGGCACTGAAATCCCTCCGTCGGAAGATGAATATGATTTTGCATGGTATTTTGACGGCGAAAAATACGTTGGACATACATCTTCAAATCTTGAATTCTTGAACTGCGATCCAAACAATCCTCTTCCACCTGATTCCCCATATAAGCTTGAACCGGGTACCGAGGTAATGGTCATAGTCACGGATAAGGCTACGGGAACGAAGTATTCATGCAGCATTATAAAGAAACTAACCTCTTGATGCTGTGTCATGGTTCAATGCATGTTTTATGGAGGAATTTATGAAAATTAAAAATAGATTTTTTGCACTTCTGGTTTTGTGCCTGTCGTCACTTCTGTTCTTTTCGTGTGCAAAGGTGGATGATGCCGCCAGCGCGTCCGGCATAAATGAATATGGTGATTTAAATGATGGGTATGTGTACATTCCCGTGGGACTTGGATTGTCTGTAGATGACGGGGAATCTACAAGAACTTTAAAACATAAGGGATATTATACCAGCTACCTTAATTACTTTGATTATGTGATGTACTATGGCCCGGAGGATGAACCCAGAAAGTACAGTTGCGATGTAAAACTTGAACAATCGCAGATTGGTTTGGAAGGACTTGATAAAACAAAGTATGCAAATATCCTGCTCCAAATAAAGGAACAAGACCTGGGAAAGAATTTTTGCTTTAGCCTTGTTGGAGCGATAATAGGCGATATTGGAAATCTTGATGGTACTTCGGAAGGCTGGAAAATTTCTTCAAAGGGCAAGATTATTACTGATAAAAACTCCGAAGGAATTGAAAGCATTACGCTTTCCAAATCAACAGCTACCTTCAAACTTGATTTCACTTTTGATACCATTGATTCCTTAGGAGATGAAGGAGCAAAGGGAACATTTCAATTGAATTTCAAACCAACCATAAATATTTCAAATTACCATCTTGAAAATTACCATGTTGTCGTATTGCTTTGCAAAGAGGTGGACGGCGAATATGTTGAGGTATATGGAAATCATTTTGAGTCTGTAGGCATAGAAACTGGTGTCAGTATGGATTCACCAATGATTGAATGCGGCCAGTATCTTATAAAGATTTATGCCTATGTACCGGAAGAGGATGAAGGAGAAAATGCCGGAAAATGCTTTGGCATGTATTCAAGCATACTTGAAATTTATGGAGGCCATAATGAATACTACCGTGTAGATGCCGAAGTAGATGCCGACAGAACTTTTGAGGCCCACCACGTTGTTCCTACCGCCCCTGTCTATTCCGTTGCAAAGGCAAAGGCGGACGAACTTGGGGGCTTCATTTTAGCGGAGTGATGACCCTGTCGTGAACAACTTCATCCAGCAGTCTATTTAAAAAGTTTTCCATTCTTTAGATCTTCAAGCGCAATGAGTTTCATCTCGTTGCGCTTTTTCTTTCCGGTTGCAGTCTTTGGAATGTCAGTTGTAAAGGCGTAGTAGCGCGGCTTTTTATATTTTGAAAGGTATGGGCTTTCGCTGCAGAATTTATCAAGTTCAGAAACTGTCATTTGTTCATCTGCGACAACATAGGCAACAATGGCCTGTCCCCTTATTTTATCGGGCACGCTTGTAACAATGCAGTCCCTGATTTTTTCATTCTTTAAAAGTGCGTCTTCAATCTGCTGTGGAAAAATGTTTTCGCCTGAAACAATCATCATGTCGTCTTTTCTGCCATGGATTGTAACAACGCTGTCTTTGTTCCATGTTCCAATGTCGCCCGTAAACATCCATCCGTCGTGGAATTTTTCTTTCTGGGCTTCCCTGTTGTTAAAGTATGAATAGGTTGTTTTTCCGGGGCTGTAGATTATGACTTCCCCTGTTTCCTTTCCGTTTTTTTCTGCAAGATTGTCCGGGTTGTAGGAACCGTCGCCTGAGTTTTTTACGACCCTGACTTCATCGTCTATGCAGCTTGCCCCCACGGAACCTGCACCCGACGGCAGGTTGTATGGTCTTAGGAAGGAATTCCAGAAAGTTTCCGTGGTTCCGTAGCCGTTAAAAATGTTTGGAGTAAGCACACCCATGTATCGGATGCAGTCGGACCTTGTAAGTGGACCACCCATTGTAATTATTCCGCGGACGGAAGAAAGGTTTCTCGATTTTTTTTCCTGCGCCCGTGAAAGCATTTCAAGATTTGCAGGAGCACCCATGATGAATGTGATTCCGTATTTTGCAGTCCAGTCAAGTACGGTCTGAGGCTTGAAGGTTCTCATGACCACTACTGCAGCCCCAACGTAGAAGGAAGGGCATGGACCGCCTGAATGGCATCCTCCCCTGTGGAACCAGGGTGTCATGTTCAGCGTTATGTCGTTGCAGTTCATGGGGTAGTGCATTATGACATCGTGGGCAGAAAGAACTTCGTTTATGTCGTTGATAGGCACGCTTTTTGGAAGTGAAGTAGTTCCGCTTGTGCAAAGCCTCAGCACTTCGTCATATATGTGAGGCCGGAACTCCACTACCGGCTCTTCTTCACTTTTGTCTTTTGTAAAATCCTCGTATGAAACGTGTCCTTCAGGAATGTTTTCTCCTGCAATGTTGTCCGCCATGACTGCAAGCTGAATTTTATGACTGCAATTTTTTAGAGCGTTGACGACGGTATCTTTTATGACTGCGGAATAGATGATGACTTTGGGTTTGTTGTGGTCGATGAGCTGGGCCATTTCCTCATAGGCAAGGCCTGTGTTTGCCGCAAGAAGAATGGCGCCTGCTTTTCTTGGACCGATGTAGCTTGTGCAGAATTCCGGGCAGTTTTTCAAGGCGGCCATGACTACATCGTTTTTTTTGATTCCGCAGTCAATGAGGGCGTTGGCAAGTCTGTTTGATTCCCTGTTCAGCTGGGAATAGGTCCATGTCAGGTTTGCTTCAGGATCAATGACAGCCTGTTTACTGCCGTACCGGTTTACATTGCGGAGAAAACCATTGAGCCATGTGTAGCCATGTTCAAAACTGTCTATGAACATGCTGTCATTGTATGTCCGTTCCATTCAGTTTTACGAAATTAAATTTCCTTGAAATCCGCACCGATTCCCTTCATTACTTCAAAGAAGCGGGGGAAGCTTACGCTGCAGCATTCTGCATCCTTGATGTTCACTGATTCACCCTCTGCAAGTCCAAGTCCAAGACATGCCATGCTCATTGCGATTCTGTGGTCAAGATATGAATCAACTTCGCCGCCGTGGATCTTGAATTCAGGATTTTTTGTTCCGTCTGATTTCAATGGAGAATGACCGCGGATGATCATGAAGTCTTCGCCTTCCTCTACGACTGCACCAAGTTTTCCGAGTTCCGACTTAAGGACCTTGATGCGGTCCGTTTCCTTTCTGCGGCAAACGGCAGCGTCTTCGATCACTGTTGTTCCTTCGATGAAACATGCGATTGCAGCAAGTGCACAGATTGCATCAGGAAATCCGGAAATCTTTACATGGAGCTCCTTGCCCGGAAGGTTTTCTGTTGTAAGGCGTTTTCCTCCGCGGACAACAAGGCATTTTTTTTCTGCGTCAACAGTGATGTCACCGCCGACTGATTTGAGGATGTCAACGATGGCGTCGTCTCCCTGGGTTCCGCCTATGTCGATGTTGTCGATTGTAATTTCGCTGTCGGTGATGAGTGCTGCCATGAGAGGAAATGCAACGGCTTCCCAGTCGCTTGGAATCGTAGCGTCGAATGCCTTGATGTCTACAGGTCCGTCAACTTCAATTGATTTGAAATCCTCACTCATGCGCACGGATGCTCCAACGGACTCAAGCCACTTCTGTGTCATGGTAAGGTATGGAGTTTCCTTTGGATCGCTTAGTTCGATTCTGAGTGTGCCTTCCATAAGGAGAGCCGACATCATGAGACCTGAAATATACTGGCTTGAAACAGCTCCGTCTGTGACAACTTTTGCTTTTGGACTGATCGGGCCTTCAACCATCATAGGACATGTTGTTGCCCCAGGCTGGGAAATATATGCATGACCGCCAAGCTGGTTCAAAACGTCGACAACGTGGGCCACAGGACGCTTTCTTATGCTTTCGTCACCTGTGAAAATGCTCCATCCCTTGAAAGTGGCTGCGATTGGAGAAAGAAAGTAGAGGAGTGAACCGCTGTTTCCAACATCCACGACATTTGACGGAAGGTGGGCATTTTTCCCGGCTCCCTTGACAGTCCATACCTTTTCGTTCTCCATTGTTTCAAGGTCGTTCTCAAGCTTTGCTCCGATGAGCGGAATCGCCTTGCTTGTACTTAGGCAGTCTGCGCTTGGAAGAGGGTTGCTGATGTGTGAAGTTCCTTCCGCAAGGGATGCAAGAAGAAGTGCTCTGATTGTATGTGATTTTGATCCTGGAACCTGAATGTGGCCGGAAAGTCTTGATCTGTTTGTCTTGATTTTCATGCAGTTGATTATATAAGTATGAATGAAAAATTGCAATTTTCCGGAGTTTAAAGTAACATTCTGAATATGAAAAATAAGTTTTTTTTGGCTACGACTCCGGTCTTTCTTGTTTTGCAGGCTGCCTGTTACTGGACCATAAAACTTTTCCAGTCCGACTACCACACCTTTGATTTCTGGATCGACAATGCCATTCCTTTTGTTCCGGCTTTTGTCTATGTCTATAACCTTTTCTATCCGTACACTCTTGTCTGCTTCTATCTGCTGTACAGGGCGGACCGTGAAAAATATACAAGAACTTTGATCGCCGGAATCATCAGTGTTCTTGCATGTTATGCCGTTTATCTTGTTTACCCGACGGTCATGGTAAGACCTGATGCTTCTTCTTTAGGCGGAATTACAGGGCGCTTCCTTGCTTTCACCTATGCCATGGATGAACCTGCTGTCAATTGCTGTCCGTCCATCCACTGCCTCTTTGCTTTCCTCGTCATGGGCTCTGGATTCTTCTCTGATAAAATAAAAAAGAGCCTGAAAGTGGTGTTCTTTGCAGGCTCCCTTCTGATTGTTTTTTCTACATTTTTCATCAAGCAGCATTACGTACTTGATGCCGTCACAGCACTTGCGGTTTATCTTGGCGCATGGTTTGCCGCCGGTAAAATCCACCGCAGGTAGCTGTTCCTTTTATTCGGCAAAGCGGATTTCCTGCCACAGGTTGTTGTACTTGTCCAGGTTTTCTCCGATATCAAGCTTGAGTGTTCCGTTGTTCATCATTTCTGCCTGGTACATTGGCTTTGTCGTCACGTACTGGGCTGCGTCAGGGTTTACGAAGCAAGGAAAGTGGAATGCGTCAAGGAATTTTGCATACACTTCAGGTCTATGGATGTAGTTGATGAATTCGTTGGCAAGGGCTGCATGCTTTGAATCCTTGAGGATACACATGCTGTCCATGTACGAAGGACCGCCTTCTGCAGGGATGAAGAAGTCGATAGTTTCATCCCACTTGTCTTCCGGAACTTCACCAAAGACAACTTCCGCATAACCCTGGCAGAGCCAGAAGTCTCCGCTTGCAAATGATTTCCCGAATCCTTCTGCGTCAAACTTTACAAGGTTTGGTTTCCAGTTGGCGATGATGTAATCCTTTGCCTTTGAAAGTTCCGCGTCATCAGTAGAGTTTACACTGTAACCAAGAACTGTAAGGGCGTCTCCCATTACCTCGCGCATGTCGTCCATCATTGTGGCATGTCCTGCAAAATTCTTGTCCGCAAAGATGTCCCATGTACGTGCATAGCCTGCCGGAGCCTTTGTCTTGTTTACGCTGATTCCGGCCATTCCAAGATAGTAAGGGATCGTATATTTGAAGTCAGGGTCATATGAAGCCATCTTTGAGCACAGAGGATTGATGTGTCCCTTGTTTGTCATCTTTGACTGATCCAATGGCTGGAACATCCCCTGCTCGATCATGATGGAACAGAAGTCCTGTGAAGGAACTACGATGTCGTATCCCTTGGCACCTGCACGGAGCTTTGCATACATTTCTTCGTTTGAAGCATAGTAGTCGACCTTTACCTTGCAGTTGAATTCCTTTTCAAAGTCACGGAGAACTTCATCCGGAGTGTAGTAGGTCCAGTTGTAGATGTAAAGTTCGTTGCTTTCCTCACCGCAGGAAGCAAGTCCAAAAAATGATGCAGCTGTCAGTGCTGCGGCAAAAATACCTTTGATAATTTTTTTCATATTGCATTATCCTTCTATGGTTAAAATTGATAATAGAATGTGTTGTTTTTTTTTGTATCAATGTGCTGCCGCAAAGCTCTTGAGTCTGTTCTTAAGCACGACGGCCACAACCGTGATGATGAGGATAAGAACAAAGGAAAGGGCGTTGATTACAGGGCTTACTCCAAAACGTATCATGGAATAAACATAGAGAGGAAGAGTCGAGCTTCCAGGTCCTGAAACAAGGGCTGTGATTACATAGTCTTCAAGTGACATTGTTACGCTCATCATGAAGCCGCTTATGATTCCAGGCATGATGGCCGGAATTACAACTTTCCAGAGCGTCTGCATTTCATTTGCTCCAAGGTCGTGGCTTGCCTCGATGATTGAATAGTCAAATTCATCTACGCGAGCGCTTACCATGAGATAGACGAAAGGAAGACAGAATGTCGTATGTGCGATGAAGATTGTAAAAAGACCAAGGGACATTTTGATTCCGCTGAAGAAAATCAGCAGTGAAATACCCATGATGACTTCAGGAAGAACCATCGGAAGAAAACTTACTGTCTGGATGTATGACTTTCCAAGAAACTTGTACCAGCTTACACCGATGGAAGCAAGGGTTCCAAGAATTGTTGCGACTATACCCGATGTGATGGCGACTACAAGACTGTTCAGCAGAGCCTGCCACAATGGCTTCGATGAGAACACCAGTTTTTCATACCATACAAAAGAGAAACCTGTCCAGGTTGTATCTTTTGCGCTGTTGAATGAAAAGACTACGATTACAAAAAGCGGAAGAAAAAGGAAAAGCAAAGAAACCACAAGCACCGTGTTTGAGAAACTGAAAGGAACCGCACGTTTCTTCCAGCCGCGTTTTGCATGCCTAGCGTTTTCCGTAGATGGAACTTTCTTGAATACCCTGTTGTATAAAGCCAATGCCGGATTCTTCATTTTGTTTCTCCAAGTTTTGCGCTTGAGATGGCGTCAGCAATGGAAGTTGTCGTGTCTTCCTTCGTTGATTTCTTGTTGAGCTGTGCTTCCTTCCTGCCTGTTGAAAGCATGAGGAGAACGCCTGCCATTGAGATGAGTGTGATCACAAGACTGAATGCAGAAGCCAGAGGCCAGTTGCGTACCTTCTGAACCTGGTCGACGATGATGTTTCCAAGCATGTAGCTGTCTTTTCCGCCTACAAGCTGAGGAACAGTATATGTACCGAAAATCGGAATGAACGTAAAAATTATTGCGCTTAAAACACCGCTCTTGATGCCTGGAAGAAGAACCTTGACCATGGACTGAGGCTTTGTTGCCCCAAGATCGCGTGCTGCTTCAAGAAGTGTGAAGTCAAATCTATCCACTGCCGTAAAAATTGGAAGGATTGCGTAAGGCAGGTACATGTAGATGCTTACGAGGATTACGGCTCCCTTTGTGAACATGAATTTATGCGGAACGAATTCTGCAGTTCCGCCTGTAATCTTCTGCCACAGGTTGAAAAAGCCCGCAAGAATCTGGTTGAGGATTCCGTTGTCGCCAAGTATCGTGATCCATGCAAAGATGCGGATGAGGCTGTTTGTCAGGAAAGGAACGACAACCAGGATGAGAAGGATGGTCTGGTGTCTGCTTCTTGCCATGGCATAGCCGCAGGGAAGTGCAATGAGAATTGTCACGACTGTTGAAAAGACTGTGATCCAGAGAGTCCTGAGAAAGATCATTCCGTATGCAGGTGAAAGCATCTGCTGATATGCCTTGAGAGAGAATTCTGGAACAACGCCGCCGTATACGTCACGCTTCATGAATGAATAGGCGATGATGATTACAAGCGGAACAATGAAGAATAGGGAAAACCAGACTCCCATTGGCCATGCATAGGCAGGACCCGGGTTTGATTTCCTGAACTTGTGCGAATATGCCGCAGATGCAATCTTAAGGTCTGTACTCTGCTTTTCTTCCATTACTTTTCAATGTCCTCTACAATATAGCCGTCGTCTGCTGCCCATGAAACATAGACCGTATCCTTCCATGCGATGTCCGGACCATCGTCCATGAAATTCCTGTGCTGCTGGAAAACCTTGAGCACTGCACCGTTTTCAAGGCGTACGTAGAACTTTGACTGGAATCCAGTGTATACAGGTTCCTCGACGATTCCCTTGAATACGTTTATGTCTTTTCTTCCATGAACGTCAGGAATGTCTGTAGTGATTCTGATTTTTTCAGGGCGGATTGTAAATGCGACTTTCTGTCCAGGTTCAGTGTGGTCGTAGTCTGTGACCATCATGTACTTGTCTGTTGCTGCAAGTTCCGCGCTGTCTGTAGGAAGTGGAGCCTGTTTTCCCAAAGCCGGAACGGAACAGGTGCACATGAATTCTTCCATTCCGTTTTCATTCTTGTATGGGACGCATTCTGCGACGGTTGCCTCAAAGAGGTTTGTTTCTCCGATGAATTCTGCCACAAACTGGGTTGCAGGACTTTCGTAGATTTCAAACGGAGTTCCCACCTGAAGAACCTTTCCCTTGTTCATTACGGCAATTCTGTCGGAAACGGCAAGGGCTTCGCTCTGGTCGTGGGTAACGTAGATGAATGTGATTCCGATCTTGTCGTGAAGGGCATCAAGGTCAAGGAGAAGGCTTGCACGGAGTTTTGCATCAAGGGCAGAAAGTGGTTCGTCAAGAAGAAGAACCTTTGGCTCGTTGATGAGGGCACGGGCAATGGCAACGCGCTGTCTCTGTCCGCCTGAAAGCTGGTTTGGCTTTTTGAAAATGTGCTGGTCAAGCTGAACCAGATGGAGATATTCGCGGACCTTTCTGTCGATTTCCTTCTTGTTTACTTTGCGTAGACGCAATGGGAACGCAACATTTTCATAAACTGAAAGATGAGGAAAAAGCGCATAGCTCTGGAAAACCGTGTTTGAAGGTCTCTTATTTGCCGCTAAGGAAACAATATCCTTGTCATCAAAAAGGACAGCACCATCGTCAGGAAATTCAAACCCTGCGATTATGCGGAGGAGTGTAGTCTTGCCGCAGCCTGATGGTCCCAGAAGTGAAAAGAATTCACCCTGCTTAATCGTAATATTAACGTCATCAAGCGCATGGAAAGATCCAAAGTGCTTTGACACATGGTCAATAGAAACTGTACTTCCGTTCACTGCAGTACAACTCCTCTAAAATAATGATGTATTTTTTGTTACTATCCCGTTTATACACTTAAAAGTCAATAAAAATCAGAAATTTTTTAAATATTATTTTATTCCGGGAAATACTATAGATAGAAACAAAGATATAAAGAAAATTTTATTTATGTTGTCGAAAAAGACTTTATGAATTATAATCAATTATTATGGCAGTTGTTGTTACCGCACAAGTCCTTAACCGTTATTACGATGACTATAAGGACACTGAAATTACTTTCTCGAAAGACATCATGCGTACCCTCAAAATGGATCCGCGCCAGATTTATATCAAGAGCGGTGGTTTGCAGTGGCCATGTATTGTCAACAGCACGACATTCAATATTGCGAAGATTATTGTTGGAATAAAGAGCGGTGCATATCAGGTTCTTTCAAAAAAAGATCCTGCTCCGGTCAGCTTGAGGTTCAGCTTCTATCAGCCAGACGGTCAGTTGATGAGTTTCTTTGTTTCTGCACGTGTTCAACTTGTAAAGCCGTTCATGAACAGTTCCGAGCTTGCTCTGGTTCAGCTTCAGTATACACAGCGTCCGCCTGATGACCTTATCCAGATGATCGGAAATCTTCTTGACGCCAACGTGAATGCCGTGAAGCGCAAGGAAGACCGCATCATCATCAATCAGGATTCCATGAGAAGACTTGGACTTACAAAGAAGGAGATGGTCATCTCCATCCAGAACGTGCCTCGTCACTGCATCCTTCAGGATCTTTCCTTTGGAGGTGCGAAGATCGTCCTCATGGGACTTGCCCAGTATCTTCTCAACAAGGAAGTTCAGCTTCAGGTTGAATTTGAAGATCCTCATGAGATCATCACTCTTAACGGTATTGTCGTTGGTGCAAGCTTCATCGAAGGCAGAAAGGATATCATTGTCGCCAGCGTCAAGTTCAATGAAGATTCAATAAGTCTTGCGTATAAGATTCACATCAACAAGTACATTACATCTGTGCGCAAGAGTGAGCTTGATACCAAGTTTGCCGGGGATGTTCCAGAAACAGCGGTTCCTGTTGCTGAAAATGCAAAACCGGCAGAAAGCGCAAAGCCTGCTGAGAAAACTGCCGCCGAAGCTGCCCAGCCACCTGCGAAGGAAGCCAGCGCTCCAGATGCTGAAAAGCCTGCTGCTCCGGAGACCCCTTCCGAGGCAAACTAGATTACTTGAAATATTCTGGCATCTCTGTTATAGAGATGCCATATTTTTTTATAAGGAAAGCATATGAGCCCAGCAAATCCATTGGATTCAGTATATTTTGTAAAGATCCCTGCAGACGCAAAGTTTTCTTCCGGGGCGATGAAAATTGATCCTTCCATCGAACTTCCTGTCCAGAAAAAAAACAAGGATGATCCTGTTGATGAAGATTTCGCAAACCTTTCCGAGGAACAGATTCTTTCAGGAATTCTTACGGTTCTGGCTTACGATACCGCCAATAAAAATTCCGCCTATTACAGAAAGCTTATCACCGATGTGCGTCCGGACATCAAGAAGGAACTTGCTGAAGCTGCCATCCTCAAGACTCACGATGAGGACTGGGATCTTGCCGAGGAGATCTGGCTTGCCGTTCATGGAATTGATCCTGAGGATCTTGCAATAGTTCTGGACATGGCCATCTTCTATGATCAGAAGGCTGACAGTTACAGACGGAACTCCCTTGCGGATGATGCTGATTCATGTGATGACCTGGCTTTGAGATATTACAAAAGGGTATTGGACAGCGACAAGGAACTGCCGGATGGATATTTCAACGCCGGTTTCTTCTATCTCAAGAAAAGCGAATACAGCGAAGCAAAGGCCTGTTTTGAAAGCTACATGGCCCTTGTTTCCGACTGGTCTGATGAAAAGCTTGGTGAAAACGGAATCTATAAAAAGGAACGTGCCCAGGAAATCATCAACAAAATCTCAAACCGCAACCTTGAGAACGACAGGTTCCACGACGCATATAAATACATTGCCGGCGGCCAGGAAGAAAAAGGACTCGAGGAGATCCGCAAATTCATAGCGGACAATCCTGCTGTCTGGAATGCATGGTTCCTTCTTGGATGGGGGCTCAGAAAACTTGGTCGTTTTGCAGATGCAAAGGCTGCTTTTCTGAAGGCAAGGGAGTGTGACGGTGGAGATGAGAATGCCGATACACTTAACGAACTTGCGATCTGTCAGATGGAAACCGGAGAAGTGGAAGGTGCCTATTCAACGTTGAAGGAAGCATTGTCCATGGATTGCGAGAATACAAAGATCATCTCAAACCTCGGATATCTAAGCCTCAGGATGGGCAATGAAGACGAGGCTAGAAAATATTTTGAAGTTGTCCTTGAAATCGACCCTGATGACAAGATCGCCAAAGCGGAACTGGAAAAGCTGCTCTAATTTTCTACCTGTAGTTCCGTGGAATCTCCACATGATCGCCAACCTTGATTCCGTTGGCATCATACCATCCTTTCGGCACTTCAAGGGCGTACATCACTGATCTTGTGCTGAGGATTGGTGAAAGGCTGTAAGGTTCCATGTCAAATATGTCGCGGATTTTTCCGTTTTTGTCTATGTAGGCGATCGAAAGCGGGTGCGGTGTGTTCTTCATCCAGAAGCTTAGCTGCTGTTCTTCTTCAAAGACAAAGAGCATGCCTGTCCCTGCCGGAATATGTTTTCTGTTCATGAATCCGTAGTTGCGTTCTTCCTGCTTGGCTGCGATTTCGGAACGCACTGTCAATCTTGAGCTGTCATTCTTTACGATCTGGATGTTTTCCACCGGGAGCCTGTATTTTCCTTTTTCCGCAGTACACGAAAAAGAGAAAAGCACAGCCGACAAAATTAGAACCAATAGTTTTTTCATAGCGAATCCAGGAATTCCTGCTTTGATTCTTCCTCAGCGGTCTTGTTTACCATGGCCTTTGACTGAAGTTCGTCAAAAATTTTTCTGTCAGTGTATTTGAGTGTCAGAGGTCTTTCCAATGACATGATCACGTTGTCATCCTTCCACTCGCTTTTTTCCGGATTGAGTGAAGTCGGCTCACCGTATTTTTCTGAAAGCGTGGTGAATACGGAATAATGGTCCATCTTTTTTCTGCGCATGTTTATGGTGATGGTGTAAAGCTTGTCGTCATAAAACTGGAACCAGCAGCGTTCAAGAATGGAGTATGGAGCTGTCTTTGAAGTGTCGGTCTCGATGAGAATCCTGTTTTCTCCGGGAAGAAGGGAAACATCCCTGTCGCCACGGTAGCCAAAGTTGAGGTCTTTCTTCAGCTCGTCCTTGACCTGGTCCACAGACATTCCAAACCGCAGTTTCTTGAATCCGTCCGGAAGTGAATCCTGGGCGAAACAAAAGAATCCTGAAAAGAGAAGCGATGCGGCTGCAGCAAGAAATTTCCTAGCGGTCTTTTGCATGGCGTGTACTCTGTTTTCTGTAGAATGCTGCCTGCTTGATGAGCTCCGGAACATTAGGAACGATGATGATGCTGTTTTCGATGACAATGTTCTGGTCCGACATGAGCAGGTTGTAGACGGAATTCTGCTGTTCGTTTGGAATGCCGCCCAGTTTCATAAGGTCGGCTACAGAAATTCCTGTGTTGTATTTTTCACCCTTGACAGGAAGAACCTTGAGTTTTTCAAGCTGGAGGGCAATGACATCTATGAGCTTTTCTCTTGGGTCTGAAAGCTGTGTGTTTGCAAGCTGGCGGCACATGGCCCAGAGTCGTTCCGCAAAAGTCGTAGTAAGCTTTGAGATCATCTGAGGCTGTGTAGCAACCATCTGGTTGAAGTTGGCGTTGTTAACCACCATGAGGCTGCAGGTAGTATGCGCGATGGCACTTGCTGAGCGAGGCTTGTTTTCAAGGAGAGCCATCTCTCCAAACATGTCGCCCTTCTTGAGGATTGCGAGAACAACTTCCTTTCCGTCAACTACCTTTGTGATTCTTACGGAACCTTCCTGGATGATGAACATGTCGGCGCCTTTCTGACATTCCGTCATGATCATGGTGTTTGCAGGGTAGTTGCGAATCATCTCGTTTGTAGGCTCGAAATAGACCGCCTTTGAGCGCGGCTTGTACTGCTTGAACTTTTCCTTCGCCTTTTCTATGTTCAGGCCTGAAGAGCAATGCTTGATGTACTGGTAGTAACCAAAGCAGGCGATGTCTGTAAGTCCCTGATGCTCGTAGTATTCCGCGATCGGGTAAATTGCTTCAGGTGAATCGATCAAAGTTCTTTTTGCCGTGAGCTTTGTAAGCTGGTCGTTGACGATTCTCATGTCGCGCGCGAATGACTTTACGATCTTGAGGGCAACAGGAGTGTTCTGTGCAATGAGTTCGGAATACTGTGATTTCATTACCATGATAGCCGTCACAGGCTCGATGGCGACGACGCTTTTGGTCTGGCTGTGTCCGGACATGCAGGCGATGACACCGATGAAGTCACCTGGTCCAAGCACCTCAGGCATGATTCCCGGAACATGAACTTCATTGTAGCTGCGGGCTCTTCCACTTTGAATGATGAAGAACCTGTCTGTTGCAGGAGCTCCCTCCAGGAGAATATGTGAATTCGGTTTGAAATTTACAAATGAAAGCTGAAGCAACTTTTTTACCCCTCTATTATAGACGAATCATTGAAGATTCTGTTCTATGAAAATTATCTCCGGTTCAAGTCTGAAACCCGTTCTGCCAAGAATTTCATCCTGGACAAGCTGAACAAGAGCCTTGATGTCGCTGCTGGTTGCCTTGCCCTGGTTGATGATTATGTTTCCATGCCAGGGAGCAATCTGCGCTCCGCCAATCTGTCTGCCTTTGAGGCCGGCTTCGTCTATAAGCCGTCCGCTGGGCTGTCCAAAGCTTCTGTCGTTCTTGAAGACGCTTCCCGCACTTGGTGCCTTGAAATGACCCTTTGCATTGCGGTCATCGACATATCTGCGGCATTCAGAAGCTATGGATTCCTTCTGTTCTTTGTCTGCTCCTGCAAGTTTGAACGTAAGTTCGACAAGAAATCCGTGACTGCGCATAAAAGGTGAATTCTTATATGCCCAATCTCCACCCTTCTGTATATTATGATACATTTTCAAGTGACGTTCAATAAAATTATCGGAAAAATCGGTAATTTTTTGGATGCCCTCAAGATCAAAGTATTCCGCTGAAAAAAGCACATCAGACACTTCTTTGCCATAGCAGCGGGCATTCATGTAGGCGGCTCCTCCTGCTGTTCCGGGGAGACCTGCAAAACTTTCAAGGCCGGAAAGCCCGTTGTCTGTGCAGAAGTCGACAAGGTCGCAGGTTTTTGTTCCGGCTCCGCACCTTACGAGCACCTGTTTCCCATCGGCCTCAAGAATTTCTATTTTGTCGAGGGATTCCGTCGAGACTACCACTGCTTCTAGTTCACCGTCCGGCGGAATTACGTTGCTTCCCCCGCCAAGGATGAAAAAAGGAATTCCAAGGGATCTGAGGCATGCGATGGCGATGAAAAATGATTTTCTGTCCTGCGGAACAAGAAAAAGTGCTGCAGTTCCGCCTGTCTTCATTGTTGTACGCTGTGAAAGATCCTCATGCTCAAGAATCTTTCCTTTATATGGTGTTTTATTGATATTTTCAGTGATTTCGTGTAGTTTTAACATTGTTTCTATTATAAGAAAGGAATGAAAAATAATCAAATAAGAGGCAGTTTATGGCACTTAAATTATACAATACAATGGGACGCAAAGTAGAGGAATTCAAGCCTATTACAGACGGATTTGTCGGCTTTTATGGATGCGGCCCTACAGTCTACAACTACGCGCATATCGGAAACCTTCGCGCATACGTTTTTCTTGATACCCTTGACCGCACCTTGACTTTCCTTGGTTATGACAAGAAGCACGTAATGAACATCACGGACGTTGGTCATCTCAGCGGTGACAGCGACGACGGCGAAGACAAGATGGTGAAGACTGCGGAAGAAAAGCACCAGAGTGTCATGGAGATCGCCAAGTTCTATACCGATGCTTTCTTCAATGACATCGACAGGCTGAACATCATCCGCCCTGATGTTGTATGCAAGGCTACGGAACATATTCCTGAGATGATTGAGCTTATCAAGAAACTTGAGGCAAACGGTCATACATACATGGCAGGCGGAAACCTTTACTACGACGTGACCACATACAAGGACTACGGAAAGCTTGCGAACCTCCAGCTTGACGAACTTAAGGAAGGAGCAGGTCGCCGCAAGGAAGTTGTCATTGACGAGAACAAGAAGAATCCTCAGGATTTTGCCCTCTGGTTCACAAAATCAAAGTTTGAGAATCAGGCACTTTTGTGGGATTCTCCATGGGGCAAAGGATACCCTGGATGGCATATCGAATGTTCTGCCATGAGCATGAAGTACCTTGGCCAGCATTTCGACATCCACACAGGCGGAATCGACCACGTTCCTGTTCATCATACAAATGAAATCGCGCAGTCTGAAGGCTCTTTCAGTGCTGAAGAAGCCGCAAAGGGACCTTGGGTAAACTACTGGATGCACAATGAATTCCTTGTTCTTCAGGGTGCGACAAAAATGTCCAAGTCAAGCGGTAACTTTTTGACCCTTCAGTCGTTAGTAGATAAGGGATACGATGCCCTTGACTACCGCTTCTTCCTTCTTGGGGCACACTACCGCAAGCAGATTCTTTTCAGCTGGGATGCCATGGACGGTGCAAAAAAGAGCCGTGAGGCCCTCGTAGGCCGTGTATCAAAGCTTGCAGAAAAGTCTGACGTGCTCAAGTCAGCTGCCGCAAAGGTTTATGCAAAGGGACAGGCTTCTGATGTTTCGGGGCTTTCTGAAAAGGCCGCTGAATTCATAACAAAGTTCCGTGAGGCAATGGAAAACGACCTTCTTGCACCTGTAGGACTTTCCATGATCCAGAAGGTGATCAAGGAAAATGCCCTTTCCAATGAAGAAAAGATCGAGCTTGTTGCCAGAATGGACACGGTTATCGGTCTTAAGCTTCTTGAGAAGGCTGCCCTTGTCCTTGAAGAAGAAGAGAAAAAGGCAAGTGTGAATCCACATGAAGGTGATCCTGAGGCTGCAGAAATCGACGCCCTTGTTGCTGAAAGAACTGAAGCAAAGAAGGCAAAGAATTTTGCACGCTGTGATGAAATCCGTGACATCCTTAAGTCTCGCGGCATTACGATCATCGATACTCCTAAGGGACCTGAATGGAAACGTGGCTGATGACATCGTCTGCAACTTAAAATTAGATTTTTTTAAGATTTTTTGTAACCATAGGTAATTTGAATTGTTATTGGATGGAAAGGGTTCCGCGGCACTTGATGCAAACAATGATGCGGACTTTAGAAAGATATATGACTCCACTTTTACTCTTTTGTTCAAGGTGGCCGTAAAGATTGTCCTTGAAGAAGAAGCTGCGGAAGATATTGTCCACGACAGCTTCATCAAGGCAAGGGAAAAGCAGATGGTTTTTCCTACCATGAACGATGCGACTTTCTGGCTGATCCGCGTAGTAAAGAATGCGGCTCTCAACTATGCAAAGAGAAAGGTTCGTGAGGCCAATGCATACCACAAGGTGTTGTACGAAGGCCGTCAGCACATGGACAGCGGTGAAGTGGATCTTCTCAAAAAGGAAGCAAGGGAAATTGCCGTCGAGGCGATAAACAAGCTTCCGGACAACCTTAAGGAAGTTATAGTTCTTCGCGAATATGCGGATCTGAATTATAAGGAAATAGGTGATCAGCTTGGAATATCCGAGGGAAACGTAAAGGTAAGGGTATTCCGTGCCAGAGCACAGTTATTAAAGTTAATAGGAGAAGACGATGTCTACTTGTCCTGAAAATGACATTCATTCGGTTTATCTCGACGGCGAGCTTCCAGAGGAATTCCTGCAGGAGTATGAAGCACATGTTGCCTCATGTCCTGAATGTTCTAAAAAGCTGGAGGCCCTTACCAGACTTAAAGGTTTTGTTCATGAAGATTCAGCTTCCATCGTGTTTTCCCAGAAGAATCTTGATGACAGTTTTGCCCGTCTCCAGGCCAAGATGTCCTACAATAACTTCAAGAAAAATGAAAGCGAAAATACCGTGCGTTTCCTAAGATTCAAGGGAATCCAGTATTTTGCCGCCGGAATTGCCGCCGCTGCCGCAATCGTCTTTGTTGTACCCCTCAGGACCTCAAAGAAAGAAGTTGCACGCCAGGTGTTTGCGCCGGTCGCAAGGACTTCCGTTTCCAATGTGGTGAATCCCCTCAGGATCGACGGAAATCTGGATACAGAACGCCTTTCATCTTTTTTTGATTCGGGTGCCGCCGTGGAGAAATCCCATGCTGTTCCTGTTTCATCCCGCGGAACAAATGCCGTGCAGGAAATGATGTTTGAGCCTTATATGAGAAAACGCAGTTCAGTTGTCCATCCGGCTCTTTCGGATTATGACCTTTTTACACCTGTTGAAGTTTCAGAGGAGAATTCAGCAGACCATTCCAAGGGATTTTCTTTTTCCGTTTCCTCACCGATCTTTACAGTTTCTTTTGAAGTAGGAAAATGAATTGAGCATCATAAGTTCATATAAAAATCTTCTCAGACGGTCACCACTTGCGAGGACACTTTCGTGGGTGGTTCTTCTTGTCTTCATTGCACTTTTCATCAAGGGAGTGAGCCATAATGTAAAGCGCATGCCTGCAATCCAGAAAATAACGCCGCTTATCGGATCTCCGGGTGATGAGATGGTTATCACGGGCAGCGGTTTTGGTTCCGCCAGAGGAACTTCCTATGTCGAGATCGCTGGCTCAAGGGTAACTTCAAGCGCCTACAAAATCTGGACAGATACAAAGATTTCTTTTGATATTCCGGCCAACGTACAGGATGGACTTGTCATCGTAGGGACTTCCGCCGGACGTTCGGAACCTGCATTTTTTGCAAACGAGATCGGGATTCCGGTTGCTGTAAGAATGGATCCGGGTACTTCAGTTCCGTCCATATCTTCCGTGTCTCATGAAACCGCTGTCATAGGCCAGATCATAACCATCAATGGTTCCAACTTTGGTACTGCAAGGGGAATTTCTGAAATCTATTTTACCGCCAACAGGGATGATGTCACCAGCCACGCCGATGATTCCGGAGACAGAAGCAGTGTCTTCATTGCGGCAAACGAGGCTGACTTTGACTATGTTTCTTGGAGCGATTCCGAGATTCAGGTAAGGATTCCTGATGGTGCAGCAAGTGGTTCCTTCTATATAGAAACAAATCATGGCTCAAGCGGAACTAAAAAAATCAACGTGGAATATCCTTCGGGAAAGAAGCAGTATGAAAACAGGCGTACCTATGTAATTCAGATTGCGGCGGACGTTTCAAACCACATTGCGGAACAGGAAAGTTCAATTTCCCTTTACATACCAAAGCCGGTGCTTTCTTCATTCCAGCCCTATGCGGAACTCAACGAAGTGTATCCGGATCCTTTCATCGTGGACGATCCGTTTGACATGATCCACAAGAAGCAGCTGAACCAGATCGTCAACAACAAGCAGAGGTTCAGCCAGACATATGTCGTAAGCGCCTACAGTGTCAGATCAAACATCAATGCGGCAAAGGTAAGGCCTTACAAAGACAGGACAAGCCCATTCTATTCACGTTATACATCTTCCGACAGCTGCGTTCAGCTTGAAAATTCCGCTATTCCTCTTCTTCTTGACAGTATATGTGGAAAAGAAAGGAATCCATACAAGGCGGCCCAGATGATCTATAAATTTTTCATTGAAAATTATGAGATTTCTGATAAAGTAAGGTCAGGGGATGCTTCCTTCCTGGATCTTGTAAGACGCAAGAAGGGCGATGCCTATGACTTTGCCGTTCTGTTTACGGCTCTTTGCCGTCAGGCTGGAATTCCTGCAGTGCCTGTGGCTGGTGTTCTTGTAAAGGACAAGACTTCCGTTGTGCCACACTGGTGGACAGAACTTTATTTTGAGGGCTACGGATGGTTCCCGGTTGATGTCAGTCTTGCAGATGGACTTGAGTTTACGGCATTCAAGAGTGTTGAGAATGTCCAGGAATTCTACTTTGGAAACATGGACAGCCAGCACATTGCATTCAGCAGAGGCTTCCATCAGATAAAGCAGTCTGCCCTTAACAGCAAGATTGTTTACAGGCCACGAACCTATGCCCTTCAGTCAGTTTGGGAAGAGGCGGGGGACGCAACCTCAAGCTACAGTTCCCTATGGAACAACCCTATGATTCTTGGAATTTATTAGTTATATAGAGGATAAAATATGATCACTAAAGTACTTTCCGTAGGTGGATCGATTATCGCACCTGACAGTGTTGACGTTGAACTTCTTGCTTCTTTCAGCAAGATGGTTTGCAGATGGCTGGATGAGAACAAGGATGCACGTCTTGTTTTTGTTGCCGGTGGTGGAGCTCCTGCCCGCGTGTACCAGAACGCATACAAGGCTGTCGCCTCTAAATTTGACGATACCCAGAAAAAAATGCTTTCCTTCGCAAACGAAGATGAGACAAACTATGCCTGCGACTGGATTGGAATCACGGCCACAAGACTCAATGCCCAGATTCTCAAGACTGTTTTTGGATCTTTGTGCCAGCAGCCTGTAATCACCGATCCAACAAAACTCTGTGACTTCACCGGAAGAATCATTGTTGCCGCCGGTTGGAAGCCTGGTTTCTCAACAGACACTGATGCTGTTTACCTTGCCGAGCAGTTCAAGGCTGACACTATAGTAAACCTTTCAAACATCGAAAAAGTCTATACCGATGACCCGAGAAAAAATCCAGATGCAAAGCCTATCGACAGCATCACATGGACTGAGTTCCGCAAGATGGTAGGTGATGAATGGGTTCCTGGCAAGAACTGTCCTTTTGATCCGATTGCTTCAAAGAAAGCTCAGGAAATGGGACTTAAGGTAATCTGTGCAGCCGGAAAGAACATCGACAACATAGAGGCTATCCTCAACGGCACAGACTACATCGGAACTACGATTTACGGAAACTAGCGGATGAAAAGATTTTTTTATACAGCACTTGTTCTTGCATCATTGATTTTTGCATCCTGTGTCTCATCAAGGCATGGTAGACACATTTCCCGCAATCTCAGCGACAAAGGAATAATGTCTGCTGCTGAACTTTCTGCGTTCTTTATGGCAAACAATCCTGAAGCTGATGAGGACACCGTCAATCTTCTAGCCTCTCTCTACATTGAGGAAGCGGGCGACGAAGGAATAAACAGCGACTGTGCTTTCATCCAGATGTGTCATGAGACAGGATTCCTGCGTTTTGGAAATCTTGTGACGGAGGAAATGCACAACTATTGCGGACTTGGAGCCATCAACGAGGAACAGCGCGGGCTCTGGTTTGATACGGAACGCCTTGGTGTGCGTGCCCATGTTCAGCATCTTCATGCCTATGCCACAGGTGCTGATGTAAAACTTAAAAACGAGTGCGTCGATCCACGTTACAGATATGTGAATCCAAGAGGAAAGTCACCGACCATAGAAGGTCTGGCCGGAACATGGGCAGCTGACCGCCAGTATTCCGAGAAACTGGAAGCGCTGCTTGTAAGACTGGAATCTAAATAGGAAATAAAAAGTATATTTACTTGCTGCCGGCCCCTTCGACTTAGCTCAAGACCCTTCGACTTCGCTCAGGGATCCTGCTTTCACTTAAGGCCCTTCGACTTAGCTCAGGGGGGGGCTGCCTTCGCTCAAGGCCCTTCGACTTCGCTCAAGCCCCTTCGACTTCGCTCAGGGGGCCTACCTTCGCTCAGGGGGCCTGCTTGCACCTATAAAAGTTATAAGGATCCCTGAGCGTAGTCGAAGGGTCCGGTACCTGCA
>JAEDDW010000108.1 GCA_016293645.1 Treponema sp.
AAATCCTTAGTTTACTTTATTTTATAATAGAGTTTACTAAATTTCTTTAGGTAAACCAGATGGCAACCTTCTAGACTTCCCAAGAAAATAAAAGTGAAAGAAACAGAAAAGCCAGACCCAAAATTACGGCGAGCATGCCATAATTTGAAATCTGGATTCAAACAGTCGGGCTGTCTTCCACAGTCTGAGAAAGGCTGTTCCAGACAAAATGACCGAAAAGTGATTAATCAACATCAGGACGGCAACGACATAAACAAACTCTTTCTTCTCATTATTTCCAAAATCAATTTTTGGAAGACTGTTTACAATGTCTACAGTCTGGCAACTTACATTGATTATGCTAAGAATCAAATCATAAATGTAACGAGGTTTTTTATGTTCTCTTCCCCAATCGTTGCGGTCATTTTTGATTCCTGAATCTTTGTCAACAGTTACCTGATAGCGATCCATAATCCATTCGATTACACTCTTCCCATTTACAATATATTCATAAGCCTTTTCTGGAATTCTAGAAATTGTAATGTGACTGTTGTAGATGATTGTATCTTTCTTGTCCTTTGATGGGAAACGGAGTTTTTCTACAGAGAAATACTCATACTCATGGCCAATGTCACCTGTAAACCTAACATCAAGACCAGAAACTGGGTCTACAGTTTCATAATGAAGATGCAAGTTAGCAAGCTGACGGCCAGCTTTACTGAATGCCCAGAAATCTTCTTTTTTGTCTACAAGTGGAATACGAGGAAGCATTTTCTTTTCTGTTTACAAACTCCCTGACTATTTCCGATGTTGAGACTTCACGTACGTTATCCTGTGTGAGACTGATGATATGCATGGTGTAATATACGCCGGCTACTGAAACAAGAATGTCATTCTGCTTTTTCAGAGAATCCTGATACTCAAGCGATTTTCTCAGATCTTTTTCCTTATGTTTCACCACTTTCAACGGCTTCAAGGATCTGCGTGTTGGTGAAATATTCAACGAATTCACAGTTAAGGTCAAAAAATCTTTCTATTACGGAATTGACCATGAGGCCAACTTTCTTCCCCTTCAGGTCTGCAACGTTTTTGATTCTTGACTTTCCGAATATGAGCAGTTCATCCTGGGAAGCGGCAACAGTTTTTAAAAAATTATTATAGGATAAAAAAAGACCTCTATCAAAAAATGATATAATATATATAGTATACTGATAACAGGTAGCCATATGAACAGAACCTACATTGCCATTGACCTGAAATCCTTCTATGCCTCAGTTGAATGTGTTGAACGTGGACTTGATCCATTGAAGACAAACCTTCTTGTGGTGGACACCTCACGCAGCGACAAAACCATATGCCTCGCTGTTTCCCCTTCACTGAAATCTTTTGGTGTTCCAGGCCGTCCAAGGCTTTTTGAGGCAAAGCAGAAAATTGCCATGGCAAACAATGAAAGGCTCATGAAGCTGCCGTCAAGGAAGTTCTTCTCAAAGTCCTATCTTGCCGATGTACTCAATGAATGCGGAGACTATGAAATCGACTATGTGGCGGCGACTCCAAGAATGTCTCTATATATAGAATATTCCAGCCGTATCTACAAAACCTACCTGAAATACATTTCACCGGAAGACATCCACGTCTATTCCATCGATGAGGTCTTCATAGATGCCACGCCGTACCTTAAGCTTTATGGCATGAGCGCCCGGGAACTGGCAGTAAAAATGATCCACGATGTCTTTGACACGACTGGAATAACAGCCACAGCCGGAATCGGTCCCAACCTTTTCATTGCAAAAGTTGCCATGGACATAGTCGCCAAAAAGCTGCCGGCGGACCAAAAAGGCGTGAGGATTTCAGAGCTGGACGAATTGTCCTTCAGAAAAAAGCTCTGGGGCCACAAGCCTATCACCGATTTCTGGCGCATAGGACAGGGAACCGCGGAACGTCTTGCAAAATACGGAATCCATACCCTTGGCGACATAGCCCGGTGTTCCATAGGAAAACAGAATGAATTTCTGAACGAAAATCTGCTCTACAAGGAATTCGGAGTCAATGCGGAACTTCTCATCGACCATGCCTGGGGCTGGGAAAGCTGCACGATTTCCCAGATAAAATCCTACAGGCCACAGAACCACAGTCTCACGACAGGCCAGGTACTGCCTCGCGCATACACATTCACAGAAGGTATAACCATCATAAGGGAGATGGCAGAAATGCTGTCACTGGACCTTGTAAGCAAAGGGCTTCTGGTAAAACAGATATGCCTTTACGTGGGTTATGACACGGAAAATGCGGAGGCCCTGGACAAAATGAGCCGGACGGAACTGGAAAAAACCGGAATATGCCGGGATTACTACGGAAGACTACAGCCCAAAGGCGCACAGGGCAGGATGAACCTTGAATCATTCACCGCAAACATTGGCACCATATGCGATTCCTTTGAGGAACTTTACCGCCATGCAGTGAACGAAAAATTCACCATACGAAGACTTTTTCTCATAGCCTCGCAGATCACTGAAGAAAAAAAATACTCTGGCCAGGAGCGTTACTGGACACTAAGCCTTTTTGATTCCGACCTGGAGATGAAGAAGAAAGAGGAAATCAGGCGGAACGATGAAAAATCAAGGAAGCTTCAGGATGCCGTCCTTTCCATGAAGACAAAATATGGAAAAAACAGTCTTGTGCGTGGACTCAGCCTGCAGGAAGGTGCAATGACGGTGGTAAGGAACAATCAGATAGGAGGCCACAAGGCATGAATGATTCTGAGAAAAACTATGACGACATGCTGTATATGAACCATCCGACTTCCATAAATCATCCCAGGATGAATCCGGAAAAGCGCGCGGCCCAATTTGCCCCTTTTTCTGCACTTACGGGCTATGAGGAAAGCATCGAAAAAACAGCAAGGCAATATGAAGAAGAAATTCTGAACCTTGAAAAAGGCAGTCAGATCCACGACTGAATAAAATAATTTTTTTTTATTATTGGTTATAACCCGTTATTATTTTGATATTTGCGATTTACATATTATAATAGAAGTGCTGCTAGAATCAGCAAGGTGGAATTATGATTTATTATGTAGATATTAATGCAAAGAACTGCGGATGTGGATCAAAGGAAAATCCATTCAAAAGAATCAACGATGCTGCCATGATTGCAAAACCAGGCGATGAAATTGTTGTTGCTCCTGGCGTCTACCGAGAATATGTAAATCCTGTCAACGGCGGAACTGAGGACAACCGCATTGTATATCGTTCAGCAGAATATAGAAAGGCAGTCATTACCGGTGCCGAAGAAATAAAGAACTGGAAGAATGTCAAGGGAGACGTATGGCTTGCACGCATTCCAAACGGAATTTTCGGATCATACAATCCTTACAAGGTGCAGGTTGCAGGTGACTGGTTCAACGTAAACTTTGTCGCCCACACAGGCGAAGTATTCCTCAACAACAAGTCCCTCTATGAAGTCACAAAAATGGAGCTTGTTGAAAATCCTGTTGAAGACAACGTGAAGTCCTGGGACAAGGAATTCACAAAGCATGTCTGGTACACGGAGCAGGACGAAAAAGCAGACGAAACATTGATCTACGCAAATTTCCAGGGCAAGGATCCAAACAAGGAAAACGTGGAAATCACAGTACGCGAAAACTGCTTCTATCCTAGCGAGGAAGGCCGCGGATACATTACATTGAGCGGATTCACAGTATGCAAGGCAGCCACACAGTGGGCTCCTCCGACAGCATACCAGGAAGGAATGATCGGACCTCACTGGTCAAAGGGATGGATCATCGAAGACTGCGAAGTTAGCCATTCAAAGTGCTCAGGAATTTCCCTCGGTAAATACAAGCAGCCAAACAACGACAACAAGTGGTCAAAGCTCAAGTTCAAGGACGGAACACAGACGGAACGCGACAACATCTGTCAGGCACAGATTGAAGGCTGGACAAAGGAAAGAATCGGAAGCCACATTATCCGCCGCTGCGATATCCACGACTGCGGACAGACTGGCATCGTAGGCCACCTTGGCGGTGTATTCTCAATCATCGAAGACAACCACATCCATCACATCAACAACAAGCAGAATCTTGCCGGTGCTGAAATAGGCGGTATCAAGATGCACGCTGCCATCGATGTCATCATCCGCCGCAACCACTTCCACCACTGTACTCGCGGTCTTTGGCTTGACTGGCAGGCACAGGGTACACGCGTAAGCCAGAACCTGTTCCATGACAACTCTCTTGCACGCGACTACCTTCTTACACCGGCAAACCTTGACCTTTCATTTGGCGAGGACGTCTTCATCGAAGTAAGCCATGGACCAACACTCCTTGACAACAATATTTTCCTTTCAGATGTAAACCTCAAGCTCCCGACACAGGGCCTTGCAATGGTTCACAACTTCTTTGCAGGTTCTTGGACAGCAGTTGGACACGGTGTTCTCAACGGGGCCCTCACGGAAAAAAGACAGAACCAGGCAGTACGCTACACACCATACCATGTTCCGCACAGAACGGAAATCATGGGGTTCATGAGCATCCTCCACGGTGACTGCCGCATCTACAACAACATCTTCATGCAGAAACCTTTCCGCCCGGGCATTGAAAAAATGTCGGAGCTTTCAGGAAACAATGAATGGACAGACGGAAACATCATCGCAGGTACACATACATACGACATGTGTCCTTCTTACGATGAATGGGTAAAGCAGTTTGACGGATACTGTGGTCTCGGCAGCGCTCCAAGCGACCGCTACTACAATCCACTTCCTGTATGGGCAGGCGGAAACTACTACTTCAACGGTGCAAAACCTATGAAGAAGGAAACAGACGCAACTGTAGACAGCACAAACAAGGTTACATTCTCTCTTGAAGAAAAGAACGGAAAGTGGACATTCTCAACAAACGTTTACGAATTCCTTTCTGAAGGAAAATGCGGAACAATCTCCACAGAAACTCTCGGTGAGGCATTTGAAAGCGAACAGAAGTTTGAAAATCCAGACGGAAGTCCTATCACATTTGATATGGATATATTTGGAAACAAGCGTTCAGTCAATCCTGTAGCAGGACCTCTTGAAGCAAAGGGAAAAGACTGCAAAGTTGAGTTTTAAGTCTTAATCATAAAAAATGAAACAGGCTCACCGATCCTATCCACACCGAAGGATCCCTGAGTCTGTCGAAGGGTCCTCCATCAATTTTTCAAAAACAGGACGGTTCGACTGACGCTCACCGATCCTATCCACACCGAAGGATCCCTGAGTCTGTCGAAGGGTCCTCCA
>JAEDDW010000005.1 GCA_016293645.1 Treponema sp.
GGAGTAATAAGGGCTGAAATCACACCGCCGTGGCATACAATGACAATGTTCTTTTATGTCTTTAAGCCATTCAGCCAATGCGGCAGCCTGAGTTTTCCCAAGTTCAGTAATAGAATCATTTTCATAGTCAGGCAGTGCGTGTCTTATCAAAGATAAATTCATATTTTCAATATAGCACAAAAATCAGGATAAAAGAGATCAGTCAGATTACCAGGCAGTGACTTATCCTTACTGTCCGCCAACAATAAGACCCACATTGCCATACAATGTGATTCTGAGAATTCCTACAAGCACAAGATGCAATGGATAGTACAGATAGAAGAACCACTTCATGCCCTTCCATTTACCGCGCTGTCCGTTGTAGTTTGCCATAAAAGGCCAGACAGTAATAACTCCAAGCTGAACAAAAGCATACACTTTATCGATGCAGAAAAACCAGACGATGGAGTACATAAACACACAGCACATCATTGCTATAATCTGCCTTTTAAGATTTCCGTAAAATCTGTTGATGTAAGCAATGGCAAGAACAGCGATGCAGCTCCAGTCGGAAGGAAAGGTAATTGCACAGACAGCAAAGGTAATTATGACTTTCAGAAATGAAGGGAATTTGCAGCGTTCATTATCATGGATGAACAAAAGCACGACAGCCCATGCAAGACTCCACATGACGCTTGTCTGATTAAAGAATCCTGTCTTAAAAGGAGTGAAAGGAATTCCAAAGGCAAAATTATAGGCGAAATGTGAAATGATTGCAAAAATAAAAAGACGAGAAGCATACTTCTTTACATCGTGTGTATGATGATATCCTTCAGCAACCATGAACCACATGATAGGTGCTGTCAGACGTCCGATCATATGGAGGAGGATTATCCACCACTCATAATGATAGTTCGGAATCTGAGGCCATAAAGCGCAGGTGACATGATCAATGGTCATTGCGATTATGGCAAAGAGTTTTAGCTGATTTCCATTAAAACCTGAAAAGTTTTTCTTGTTTTCAATTTCATTCATATCGATTCATTCCTTATTGAAAGAAAATTCGTGTATCTTGATATAGACATAGTAAAACAAAAAACTGATATCAGTAATAACTAAAAATGTAAGATGCAGATAATAGGAGGTAAGATGCATCTGGTTTTTCTTTGTGACATCATCATGTGACCTGGGAAAAAGAGGCATGTTGTGTTGAAATATTTTATATGGGGATATATAAGGTTTTCGTGTTGCTTCAATCCGTAAGCATAATCATGTTTTTTTACAACCATATATCTCTTCCCAGCGTGGAAGCAAAAAACATATTCAAATCTTTTTCTCTTTTGATTTTGACCTGTGCCATTATATCCATGGCAGGATCTATTGTTTTCCTCTCAGGAAATTCAAGAGGATACGATACGACGGCATTTTCTTACATGATCTGCACTTTCATAATGATGATTGCTGTGATTGAATACGATTTGCTTGAGGTTCTTGTGGCGGTCAATGATTATGCCACGGACAACATATACGCAGGTCTTATTGCTGTCAGTAATGACGGCCAGATAATCTACAGAAATGATCCAGCGGTGAAAATATGCCATTCCATTACTGAAGAATACCAGCATGCTGAAAAAATAGAGCGCATGGCTTTAACGGATGCCATGACAGAATCTGGAAACCGCCGCTCCTACGAAATCAAGATTACGGAACTCCAGGAGTATGGAATTACTGATGGAACAGTTTACATTTCCTTTGGGGCAGTTTCAAAAATAGAATATGCCGATATGACAATCCCTGAGCTTGCAAAATTTGCAGACATGCGAATGTATGAAGCAATATGAAATGTCCTTTGTTCTTTGCTTCAATTGAAAGATCAAGATTTCTTCTTGTTGATAAAACTGTTTCAAATGTAAAACCTTCTGGATATTCAAAATAAACTCTTTTTGTCTGAACATCATATTTTGGGATTTTTGCAGATGAAAACAAGTGATAAGGAAATAAAAAAGGATTCCCAGCTTTCACTGAGAATCCTGTAGTAGGTGGGCCATACGAGCAAGCTCGTTTGGCTATAGGAAATCTATAAAAAAAAATCCAGCATTCGCTGGATTTTATTGGGCCATACGTCGCCTTGCGCCGTTTGGCCTTAAGGAAGTGATATACGTAACATTTCTCACTTCGTTACGAAATGTTTGGGCCATCTTGGATTTGAACCAAGGACCAAGGGATTATGAGTCCCCTGCTCTAACCGCTGAGCTAATGGCCCGAAACGCGCTGCTTATGATAACATTTTTAAGGAATATTGGTCAAGGTTGATTCCATCATGCTATATTTCATGCTTCGTATTTGGTTCAGCTACCATCAACAATCCTTCTTCTGCATTTAATTCATATTCAAAAGAATTTTTACTTACATCACTAATGTCAATAATATTATCAGTCCACATTTCACACTGCCTGATTACTGTTTTCAAAGCATCTTCCTGACCTTCTGGCGGATATTTATATTTTTTCAAAAGCTTTTTTACAATCATACGCATCTTTGCACGAGCTGATTCTTTTTTCTGCCAGTCGATTGTTTTATTCTTTCGAAGAGTTTCTGTAAGTTCTTTTGTAAGGGCAATTAAATCTTCATTTGAATAGAAATCTTTAACAGCTTCCGGTTTAGTAAGAGCATCGTAGAATGCAAGTTCTTCATCTGTGAGGCCGAGTTTGTTTCCTTCTTCGTTTGCATGAAGCATTTCTTTTGCAAGCTTTAAAAGCTCCTGAATTACTTCTTCGTTTGTAAGCATTCCGTTCAAGTAACGGTTTAGTGTTTGCTGGATGAGTTCGCTGAAGGCTTCTGATTTTACAAGGTTTGTGCGTTTGTAAACTTTTACCTGTTCTTCAATCAACTTCTTGAGCATTTCTACGGCGAGGTTCTTTTCTTTTATCTTTGAAACATTTTCAAGGAAGGTCGGGTCAAAGAGATTTACTTTTTCGCCGATGTCAGAGAAAAGATTTATAACGCCGTCGGATTTTACTGATTGTTTGAGAAGTTCGTTTATGCGGTCGTTGATTTCTTTAAGGGAAAATTTCTTGCCAGATGGATTATATAAAATACGCATTACAAGAACGCGGACAGATTCAAAGAAGGCGGCTTCAAGACGCATATGCTCTTTTACCATAGATGAACAAAGTGAAAGGGCTTGCTTGAGCATAAGAGCTTCTTTTATAAATGCCTGTTTTTTTTCTTCTTTATCTGGAGCAACAATAAAGTTTACTGCCCCACTGATTGTCATACCGCGTTGTAAATCAGAACCTTCGTAGAATGAAGTGTAATCATAGCCAAAGAAAAGATTTCGGCAGATTTCAAGCTTTTCCTGGAACTTAGGGAAGGCTCGTTTTGCAACATCCATTTCACCGTAGTTCTGGCGGTCTCGGACTGTGTAGTCGTTCATGGCCTGTTTAAGGGCGCTTGCGATTCGTCGCAAGCTATCGCTTGCTTACCGAGTTTTTGCTTTGCAAAAACTCGCATTCATGCTGCGAGTTTGCGTAGCAAACTCGATGAACATCCCTCGGATGTTCCGTTTACACGGGCAATTGCCTGCATAAGGTTGTAGCTTTCCATCGGCTTGTAAACATACATTGTTGCAAGAGAAGGAACATCAAAACCTGTAAGCCACATATCAACAACGATTGCAATTTTTAGCGGGTTGCAAGTTCCTGCTTGCGATGTTTGTTGCCGATGATTGCACGCCATTCTTCCGGATCCTTGTTGCTTTCGGTCATTACAACGGCAATTCGGGCATCGTCACCAGGTACTGTAATCTGCTTTGAGCCGACTGTGACCTGAAAAGTTGTTCCCGCCCAGGATGGCCGTAGCTCCAGAATACGATTAAAAATCTTCATGGCAATTGAGCGGTTATAAGCAACAATCATTGCCTTTCTGGTATAAAGATACTGGCGTTCGTTTTCGTAGTGATTAAGAATATCATCAACAAGAGAGTTGATAGTTTTTTCGTGGCCGAGAATTTCTTCCATCTTGCCAAGTTCATGTTTGCTTTTTTCGATTACTTCTTCGTCTGCATTGTTTACGAGGGCAGAATATTCGGCATCAATCTGGGCAAGCACTTTACCATCAAGCTTAAGTTTGATAACACGGCTTTCGTAATAAACAGGGCGGGTTGCTCCATCTTCTACAGCCTGAGTCATATCATATACATCGATGTAGTCACCGAAGACTTCGATAGTGCTGCGGTCTTCACGGGAAATTGGAGTACCAGTAAATCCGATATAACTAGCGTTCGGAAGACTGTCTCGGATTATGCGGTACCTGTCACGGTCTTTACAATCGCATTTCCATTTTCGTCTAGTAAAACATTTCCATCTTTATTTTTTACAGTCTTGACCTTTTCTGTAAGTCCGTATTGGCCTCGGTGAGCTTCATCCGCCATTACGATGATATTATTTCTGTCGCTGAGTGGCTCATCACTTTCCTCGAACTTCTGCATTGTGGTAAAGATGATGCCGTTTGCCTTACGTCCTTCAAGAAGTTGCTTCAGATGTTCGCGGCTTTCTGCCTGAACAGGTTCCTGCCGCAGGAAATCTTTACAATTACAGAACTGTCCATAAAGCTGATTATCCAGATCATTGCGGTCTGTAATAACAACGATTGTGGGCGAATCAATTGCCTGCTGCAAAAGGTGAGCATAGAAAACCATAGAAAGAGATTTTCCAGAGCCCTGAGTATGCCAGAAGACTCCAATCTTTCCGTCCCCATTTACAGCAATCTTTGTTCGTTCAACTGCCTTACGAACCGCAAAATACTGATGGTAACCTGCAAGAATCCTATAGGAGTTTATTCCATAATTATTAAAACAGATAAAGTTTTTGATGATGTCGAGCAGGCGAGCTTTCTGGAAAATGCCTTCAAAGAAAGTTGTGAAATCTACAAAGGACTTGGATTCCATGTTGCCGTCTTTTGTCTTGCGCGGGGAACTTCGTTGCAATTTCCATTCCATAAAACGGTCTTCACCAGAAGTAATAGTTCCGGCTTTAGATGTAAGCTGATCCGACATAACACATATGCAGTTGTAAATAAACATACTAGGTATTTCCTGCATGTAATTACGAATCTGTGTGTACGCTTCGCTCGCATCAGTCTGTTCACGACTTGGAGATTTTAATTCAAAAAGACAGATTGGGAGTCCATTTAGGAAAAGCAGAATATCAGGCCGCTTGTTTGAGTTTTCTATGAATGTCCACTGGTTAGCAACGATGTAAGAATTTTTGTCGCCAGGCTTTCCGGCATTTTCAAAGTCTGCTATATAAATGATGTCAGATTTAGTTTCGCCATTTGCGGAAAAGCTTACTTCAATACCATTCTGCAGGTATTCCATAAAAAGGGCATTTTTCTTTTTAAGTTCAGCGTTTTCAAAGTTTCGGAGTTTAAGAAGAGCCTCGTCAATTGCAGCAGGAGCCGCCTTTGGGTTAAGTCTGCGGATAGAATCTTCAAGAACAGAATCATACAACGGAGAATGCCAGTCGCGATCAATGTCTGGGCCATAAACATGCTCCCACCCCATATTCTGGAACAACTCAATCAGAGCATTTTCATAGGCTTCTTCGTTGTAATCGGCGGACATATAATCAAAGCTCCTTATTAATTTATTATACATCCAAAATGTTATAAAAACTATTTCAAATACGGAACCAGAACTTTATTGACATTCCCATATTAAGAACTTATAATATAGTTACCTAAATAGGGAACTAATTGTCAAGGAGAAATGTTCTTTTGCATGTAATAAAAAAGAAAACATTAACGGATTACTCTGAAACGCATGCTATAGTTAAAGCAGACCTTGATTCATGGTACATAGAAGCAAAAAGTGCAATTTGGAAAACCCCGCAAGATATTAAAAATCGGTTTCCTTCAGCAAGTTTTCTGGCAGACAATAAAGTTGTATTTAATATTCATGGTAATGATTACCGTTTACTAACAAGAATAAACTATGATAGCGGAACGGTATTCATTTTATTCATAGGTACTCATGCTGAGTATAATAAATATGATATGGGGGCTATATAATGATTTCTCCTAAAGTTATAAAAACAGAAGAAGAATATAATACTATTCTTAACAGAATTGAAGAAATTTTTGACTCAAAACCAGGAACACCAGAATTTGATGAACTTGAACTCCTTGTAAAGCTTGTAGAAATTTACGAAGATGAAAAATATCCAATGGATCTTCCAAGTCCTGTTGCCGCAATCAAATTCCGCATGGAACAACAGGGCCTTAAAAGCAAAGATTTAATTCCCTACATTGGAAGTAAATCAAAAGTTTCAGAAGTATTATCCGGAAAAAGAGCTCTTAGCCTTAATATGATTCGCAAACTTCACGAAGGTTTAGGAATTCCCGCAGAAGTTCTTATTCAGGAATCTGGAAAAGAATTACCAGACTCTTTTATCATGGAACATGGAATAAACTTTCCCTTTACAGAAATATATAAGCGCGGCTGGTTTAAAACTTTCTTTGATGGAACTCTGGCTCAGGCAAAAGAATTAAAAGAAGAACTGATAATCAAATTTATCGGAAACTTCAATATTCAAGATGTTGCCCTTTGTTATAACAGAAAGTCAGAAAATAAAGAATCTGAAAATCTAGATGATATTCTCATGGCCTGGCGAATAAGAGTTATGAATCTTGCCGCTGCAGAAAAACTTCCAAAGTGGGATAAAGATGTTCTTTCAGAACAATTCTTCTCGCATTTAGCAATGCTTAGTGTTTTTGATGAAGGCCCAAAACTTGCAAAAGAATTGTTAAATAAAGTGGGAATTCATTTTATTATCGAAGAGCATCTTGAAAAATCACATCTTGATGGTTCTTCAATGCTTATGCCCGATGGAAGCCCATTAATTGCCTTAACCTTGCGTTATGACCGTCTCGACTCTTTCTGGTTTACTCTTTTCCACGAACTTGCACATGTAAAAAAACATCTGTCAAAAAATAATACCGCTTACTTTGATGATATTACAAATGAAATGAGCAAAACAATTGAAAGAGAAGCCGACACATACGCAAAAGAAATGTTAATTCCTATGAACATCTGGAAAACTTCGGGCCTGACAATTTCTTCCACCCCAATGGCAATAAGAAATTTTGCAGAAGAACAGCATATCAGTCCCGCAATACCAGCCGGCCGTCTCCGTTTTGAGAACAAAAACTATTCGGTATTCACAAACCTTATCGGGAATGGTGCGGTAAGGGAGATGTTTAAATGAAAAAAATTTTAAAATTATTTGATGAATCAAAAACTTTGCAAATTATTTTAGATAAATGCATTATCGGAATCTTTATTTTGTTAGCAGCTTTTCTTATAAATATAAATCTTGAAAATGCAAAAACTAAAAATAAAATTGCAGAACTTTCAGTTTCAAGATTTATTAATGCAACGAATGACATTTGGAAAAAGATAGATGAAGTCGAAATGTTATCCTCTGAAATATGTAGTGATGCGTTTGTTTATGCTCTTGAGGAAAAGTCTTTTGATAAATATTCATTTCAATATCAGTCTAGCTTTTCAGAGCAATACAAGTTGTATGAATTAAAAATGAATGAAAGTAAATTGTTTATAAGCCAAAATGAATATATTCTTGGACACGATGTTTCTCATCAGTTTTATATATACCTTGAATATCTAAGAATGCAAACAGATACGAAAATAGATTATTATTTATCTGGTACGAATAATGATAAAGAACGGAATCTTAAAGCTGAAGAAGAATTTTCAAAAGAAAAGAACAAATATAAATTTAGTTTACTAGATGCTCAGAAATTTGCAATAAAAAGATTCCTAAAATAACAGCGACCACAAATAACTGTTCCATTTGAAATATCTTCTTACCATCGTAAAGCCTTTTCGGATATATTCATTCAGCCGCTTTGTTGCCCATTGACGGAACTGCGTAACAATCTTGGATTTTATTTGGTATCCCAGGGAGATAATCATATCGAGGTTGTAATATTTTGTCTGATACGATTTTCCATCCGCCGCAGTTGTTCGGAAATTCCGAACAACTGAATCTTCTTTTAGCTCTTCTGCCTCAAAAATATGCTTTATATGTTCGCTTACATTTGCCTTGCTCGAACCATACAAATCCACCAGCTGAGCCTGAGTAAGCCAGACAGTTTCGCCTTCAAAACGAACATCAACAGAAATCTTTTCGTCCGCAGTCTTAAAAATCACGATCTCACTTTTATTGTCTGTTGGCATTGTTGTACCTCCGAAAATTTATAAGTAGAAGGGGAAAGCCTTCCCCTCGCTCCCAAGCCAAGTCGCTCCACGAATCGCCCCTGCAAGCAGTGCCGATTCTCTCCGCTTTGTTGGCTTGTCCGATACCCCTTCGCCTATGGGCACAGCCCCTAAACCTGATAGTTCGCTAACGGGTACAAAATCCGTACATAAAAACATTTTTCCTTGACTTATAGTTTATTAATCTTTATTAATTCCATTCAAGATAGCAGAAATTATTGTGTCATTTTTCTTCTGAACAAGAATATTCATATCCATAAATTTTCTTTCAGTGCTATCCTTTAACATTTGGTAATCATCTTTATCCACAAGTCCTTCAACAAGTTGTACTTTTTTTATAATAAATCCTGTATTTGATATAATATCAATAAAGACAAAATTGTCTTCAATATGAATATCTGTTACTTTAAATATATCTGTTATTTGTTCAGAGATGATTTCGTATTTGGTTCTTGGGCTTTTAGTAATCTCCTTTATTTCAGAAGTTGTAATTTCTTCTCCGTTTATTTCAATTTTAGAAACATTTTCTTGCTTAGAAACTTCTCTATAAAACTCTGTTTGGGCTTTTATCATTTCTATCTGTGCTTCAGCGGTATTCTTTTGAATATCTGTAAAAGTTTGAGATTGAATTTCTAATTCTTTTATTTTTTGTTTTCCATCTATAATCTTTTGTGTTGATACATAAAAGGTTGCGGCAATAGCAACTGCTGCAATGCTTGCAATCATTTCTTTTGATGTCATAGTTTCCACCTTCTTTGATATTGCCTTAATAATTTCTTTAGGAATAATTTCGAATATTGAAGAACCATTTTCAACTTTTACATATAATTCTAGCATTCCTTTTTCTTCAGTTGAAAGCCGCCTAATATCACCATATACAAATAAAGAATATTGTCTATATATAGATTCTTGCAATTTAAGAATAGATTTCATTACAGTTGTACTTATTGAAGAATGAAATTGTTCCCCTGTCAGATGTAACATAATTCCAGGAATATTTTCATCAATAATAAAGTTATTGTTTTTAAACCAATCAATATCATTTGGAAGTTTATTATTATATGATGCTAATTCTGCAAAGTTTGAAATTCTAATTGTATTCACAATAAGCTCCTAATTATATGGATAATTCTCCATTCATCAACTTTGGTAGCAAAGTTTCACGGAGAGTTTCAAGTTGTTTGATTTCTCGTTGTGTGGCTAACACTTTTTCGAATATCACTTTAATTATATTCTGAAACTTTGATAATGTCTCTGTTGATGGCAGTGAAATTAAAAAATTTTTCAAAATATCTTTTTTTAGATTTGTAAAAATACTTCAATAAGTTCTTCTTCAGAAACATGCTTTATATATTCGCTTACATTTTCCTTGTTCGATTCATAAAAATCCACCATCTGTGCTTGAATAAACCAAAATGTTTCGCCTTCAAAACGAACATCAATAGAAATCTTTTCGTCCGCAGTCTTAAAAATCATGATTTCACTTTTTTTTGTCTATTGGCATTATTGTACCTACTCTTATTTTATTAAGAGGAAGGGAAAGCCTTCCCCACGCTCCAACCGCCTGCGGCGTTTTCCGCTACCCCTTCGCCTAGGGACACAGCCCCTGAAACCTGGTAGCTCGTAAGTGGGCTAGACTGTGCTCATCTGCGCCAGCTTTATTATTTTGAGTATTTTTCAAAAGCATCTTTATATAAATTATCAACTTGATCTTTTAACTGATTTTTGTTTTTTAGTAATTCATCAAATTTCTTATAGATATTTTCATAAATTATCTGCTGAGCTGGGTTTTTGATTTTTTCAGAATCATAAACCTCAATTTCGAAATCATCTTTTTCAACAGCAGAATTTATTAAAAACAGTAAATTATCCTTATCAATTTTATCAATTGTTTCATACTGAAAATTCTCTTTCAAAAACTCACCATTATTTTCATTAATTCTTAAGTATTTCATATGTTTGACTCCTATCTTTATATGAAGGTTCACCTGCCTCTAAGCAGTTGAGAAGAATATCTCGTGTATTCATTTCCTTATTATCAATATTACTTTTTAAAATATGATTTGCTGTTGTTCCAGAATAAACTCTATAAACGGGTACTCCATTTTCAATATTTTTTTCTGTATACAAAAGAAAGTCAGGGTGGATAGATAAGCCAAGTGTATTATTATGTGTAACTAATACTACAGGAATAATGTTTGCAATTTCTTTAATCATTTCATCGACACTGTTTTTGAGAAATAAATTATCGAATGATGATTCTGGTTCATCTATAAGTAAAAGTTCATACTTTTCAGAAGATTCCAATTCGCTTAATAAATTGAATTCTGAGCGCTCACCTCCAGAAATCTTTGTTCCATAGTTATTTAAGACTTCATAATTTATTTTCACGAAATATTTATAAAAATCATTCGATTCTATATCTTCTTTGGCTTTTAATTTTTGTAAATATTGATATGGATTATCATAGAAGATAAAGGCATCTTGAATTTTTAAACTAAGTTTTAAATATGAACGTATATCAGTGGCATTTATAAACTTTTCTCGTTTTGCTTGAATTAGAAAACTATGGAGTTCTCTTTTTTGAATAATAGAATCTGTATAAATGGTGTTTGTTATTTTGTTGAACATTTCTACTTTCTTTTTATTTAAATACAAATCAGAAAAATTAATATCAGGTATTTCAATAGAACTAGTTTTCTGGGATAAACGTTTTTTAATTTCTTTAATTAAAGTATTCAACCAAGAATAAGTTTGTTTTTTAAGTTCCTCGTTTTTCGCATTATCTAATAAATCAAGAATTAATTTTTTAAGGGAATCTTTTGATATGTATTTATCAATTATTTCTTGATATGAACCTGCTTCATATAGTGTTTCTGCGGCTTTTATTAGTTTATCTAATGCTGATAAGTTTGGTTCTGTAAACTCAACTTCTGTAAATAGTTTTGTTTTTGAAAATACATCTTTTCTTTCTGTTTCCGTTGCAAACATTTTTAATGATTCTATATAATCCGAACATTTTTCATCATCTGAATCAATGTCTATATTCTTTATATCATTAATAATGGCTTGAAATTCTTTTAGGTGTAAATCATATATTGAATTCTGATTTTTTGACAAAAGTCTTTCAAATTTAGTTTGTTCATCATCATCTTGTAATAAAGAGAATTGTTTTATGTATAAAATTTTATTGAAAGTTTTTCCTAATGAGTCATTTATCATGTTTAATAAATGAGTTTTACCTGATGATCTTTTTCCTAAAATAACATTTAATTTTGAAGAAATCATTAATCCATCATTTGATATTTCAAAAAAGTCTTTTTCTTTATTTCTATTTAAGAAAACTTTATTTTTATCCTTTAGGCAATATCGAATTTTTGAAAAAGTAATATCATCATCAATATCAAAATAGGTTTGGCATGCAGAATCAATGAATTGAGATACTTCCATTCTAAAATCACTAAAATAAACTGGTACTAAAGAGTCTTGTATTTTTTGATAAGTAAAAAACTTTTTAAAACTTGAAACTTCTCCAGCTGTTATATAATCTTTTAATTCATTACGAATATGTTCGGGCAAAACAGGCTTCTTATCATAATGAGGAATTAATATATATTTACTAAGATTTGGGAAGATCTGTTTAAATTGAATTATACTAATATAATCATTTGGCGTATTTATTTCTGCCTTCACAAGTTTACATTTATCTTCAAAATCCTGTAAGTCATCATTCATGTCAGTAATTAATAAAAGATGACCACCTTCTAAATCTATCTCGATTCCAGGAAAGACCGGAATTGAAATTTTTGTTTTTATTGAGTTATATTGTTCTAAATCAAATAAATTATGATTTGTGATTGCAATACAATCTAATTTTGCAAATTTTATATACTCAAGAAGCTTTTCTTCAGAAAACTCAAAAGGATGATCGGTAATTGTACTAATTGTATGAATATGTAAATCAACTTTTTTCATATTTCTATTAAACCTCAATTTCTCCATTCATCAACTTTGGTAATAAAGTATCTCGAATAGATGCAAGATTTTCATTTTCTATTATACACTGTTTTATCTGTTTAAACATAGGCGAAACGATATTTTCAAATTTCTCTAAATATTCGTCACTCGGAATCAACACTTCCATGGCATTCAAAATTTCTGTTGTCATGCTTGGAACTGCAGATCCTGCGTTCATTGCATTTAAGTCTTTGCTTTTTACGAAAAAGTAGACATATTTTGCGATGTTTTCTTTTTTCATTTCAGTGTAAAACATTGTATCTACAGACCAGAATGATTCGTTAATGTAAAAGACATTGTTTAATGTTCCTTTTCGTGGAATTAATACAGATTCTTTATCATATAGAAATTTTTCTACATAACGCATGATTCCACCAGAGCCATAAACCGGACAATTTCCGTCATTCGATTTCTTGTGGTCTTTTCCATATTTTACATTTATTAATTCTGACAATTTTCCAACTTTCCACTCCTCGGGCATTTTATCACCGAATGGTTCGAAGTCTACAAACCGGTTTTTGAAGAGGACCCCAGCTTGCTGTTCGAGGTTGGTGTTTATTTTGTTATTCAGTTCGATTTTGTCGTCGAGGGATGAGAGGATCCGTGCGATTTTTTGCTGGGTGGGGAGATGGGGAAGTTTTATGATTGTGTCGGCTATTGTATTTGTTGAAATATTAGCTTGACTTGCACTGCCTGTAGTTTTTGAGGCTAAGGCATAAAAGTTCTCCCACTGTCGAAAATAGTAGTACAAGAATTGATTATCAATTTCATCAGATTTTTTTATTTTACAGGTTCGTTGATTTAACAAAGCATTTTCATCGCTTCTATAAATCGATACTCTTCCTACCCAACTTAATGGATTAGGTTTACTTACAGGGTCTCCAGTTAAAGCGAAAAGAACATCATTTCGGTAGATTTTATATTTTTCAAATTCTTTAATGTCATGAATATCTACACTTGCAGAATCATCGAAAAATTTAACAAGGCCATCTTTTAGTTCTTTGATTTTGACGATTTTATATTCAACATTAGTTTTGAATTCTGAAGATTTAAATGCGTAACCGTTTTGAAAATCACAATAATCTCCAAGTTTACATTCTTTCCACTCTTCCATTCCATCCCTCCTCACACATACTCAACCGGCAGCGAAATAACTTCATTGCTCAAATACAGAGGATTATCGCACTGGCAAATAATGCAGCCCTGACCAACAGAAACTCCAGCGATTTTAGACAGGACAGAGAAATGCTTCGCCATGTCTATTGTCGGGCGGGCTGATTTTTTAATTTCGATTGGGTAGAGGATATTGTCTTTTTCGATTATCAAATCTATTTCTTTTTTGTCTTTGTCGCGGTAAAAATAGATTTTTTCGGTTTCGTGGCCGGCGTTGTAATATGATTTGATTACTTCGCTTACAACAAAGTTTTCAAAAAGACTGCCAGACATTGCGCCGTTCATTGCTACACTTGCCGAAGACCAGCCTACTAAAAAGCAGATCAGACCTGTATCCATAAAGAAGACTTTTGGAGTTTTTACGGCTCTGTTGGATACATTTTTTTCATAAGGCTGCAAAAGACGGATTACACCGGAAGATTCAAGGATGCTTGTCCATTCTGAAATTGTTTTGCTTGTAACGCCAACATCACGGGCGATGGAATCTGCGTTGAACAGTTCTCCAACCCGAGCCGCAAGGCACTGCATAAAATTGTGGAACTTTACAAGATTTTTCTGGCTTATTATATCCGCCACATCGCGGTCAAGATATGTCCTTATGTACGAGCGGTAAAATGGTTCCCATTCGATTGACTCATCTGCCAGCTCCGGCATACTTCCACGCCATATATGATTCCATAAGTTTTTATATGGCTTTATTTTTTGTTTTCGAGATTCGATGTATTCAGATGTCGGTAAGAATTCTGTGTTAAAATCAATTTTGTATTTTTCTCTAAGCGAAAGAGATGTCATGTTGATGATGCAGACACGTCCTGCCAATGAATCTGCCGCTTTACTCAAGAGCCTGTAGCTTTGTGAACCTGTAAGAATTATTTGTCCTTTATTTTTTGTGCCGTCTGCAAGAAGCTTTATTTGCAAAAACAGGTCTGGAGCTCGCTGTACTTCGTCAACAATAACAGGAAGCGGATGATTTTTGAAAAACAGAGCTGGATCTTTTTGTGCTAATCCAAGTTCTGTAAAATCATCTAGGGTAACATATCCATAATCCGGGAGAAGTTTTTCTTTTAGCAAAGTAGATTTTCCGACTTGACGGGAACCTGTAATTAAGAGAACTCTGAACTGTTTTTTCATTCTGTGCAAATATGGCAGAATGTGACGGTTTATATACATAAAGCCCCCTTTTGTGTTATCCGACTAATTTGGAGTATAACTCCGAAATAGCCGAAGGTCAAGTTTTTTAAGCGTGAGGGATTGGAGCACCGCCGAAGGCGTTCCCCGCTTGCGGGGAATGGAGCGAAAGCGGAAGTGCGCAAAGCCCGACCCGAGCAAGGCGAGGGTCACGCCCTAAATCTTAAACCCAATACCTTCAAGATTTTTCTTTATCTCTTCTTCAAGCTGGTGGCTCTTTGCGAACATTCCGCCAAGCTCTGTGGTCAGGCGTTTCATTTTTTCGTCAAAGGGTTCGTCGTCCGCGGCTTTTTCTTCTATGCCAACATAACGGCCTGGGGTAAGGATGTAGTCCTGCTTCGCGATGTCTTCCGTTTTAACAGTGGCACAGAAACCTTTTACATCTTCCAAAGTACCATTCTGGAAAGCGGTGAAGGTATCAGCAAGGCGGTTTATGTCTTCGTCGGTAAAGTCCCGGTGTTTGCGGTCTACCATGTGGCCCATGTTGCGGGCATCTATAAAGAGGGTTTTGCCGGTCTGCTTTTTGCCGTGGGTGATAAACCACAAGGTTACTGGAATTGTTACGCTGTAGAAAAGCTGGGTTGGCATGGCAACAATTCCTTCTATTAAATCGGCTTCGATTATCTTTTTGCGAATTTCTCCTTCGCCAGAGGTCTGGGTGCTTAAGGCGCCGTTTGCAAGTACAAGGCCGATTTTTCCGTTAGGAGCCAGGTGGTAAATCATGTGTTCTATCCAGGCGTAGTTTGCGTTGCCTGCGGGTGGAAGTCCGAGCCCCCATCGCGGGTCGTTCTGCAATTTATCCTGACCCCAGTTGCTTAAGTTGAAGGGCGGATTGCCATGTTCATTTTTGCCATTTTCCATGTGTCGGCATTGGCTTCCTGTCCAAAGACTGAAATATTGCTTCTGTTTCCTGCGTGCTCTGAGATGAACTTTACTGACTGTACGAACATTCCCCCTGAACCACAGCATGGGTCGTAAACTCGTTTTCCTTCTGTTGGTTTAAGGATGCTTACGATTGTTTTTACAACGCTTGCCGGTGTGTAGAACTCGCCGCCTTTTACTCCTTCGTAGGATGCAAACTGTGCTATGCAGTATTCGTAGGTGCGGCCCAAGAGGTCTTTGCTGGCTTCGGTGTCGGTCATGTCCATGTTGGTGAATACGTCTACTACATTTCCAAGTACGCGCTTGTCCAACTCTGGGCTGGCGTAGTTTTTTGGAAGTACGTCTTTTAAGCTTTTGTTGTCGGCTTCTATGGCGATCATGGCTTTGTCCAAGATTGTGCCGATTTCTGGTGTGTGGGCGGCTTTTGCAATCTGTGACCAGCGGGAATGTGTCCCCAAAGTTCGCAGGTAGGGAGCCGGTGCCGCAGGCAAAAAACTCATGAGATGAGTTTTTAGGCGAGTCTCGGTGAGAGCTATGCTCGAACCGCCCAAATCTGCTGTTCAAATCCAAGGGTTGCTGATGATGATTTAGGTGATTTTGATTTGGCCATGATATTTATCCTTTTTTTTTAATTAGTATAATATAGCACGAAAAAGCAGATTTTGCATTTCTCCGCACAATCATTTGCCATAATAAAAAATCCCGCATACAAGCAATCAGGTACACTGCTCATAGGCGAGATTCCATGGGTTCAGTCTGAATCAAAAACTCAAACGCATCTCACATCCTCAATCTGACATCCGCAGTCGACAAGAATGTTCTTCGATTCCGTCTCACTGATTCCGCTGATCTTTATCGTGATCTTTCTTCGGTTTGCATCCGGAACATCAGAAGTAACAAGAGAAACAATATTGCCATTTTTTGAAGCAACGGCATCTGCAATTTTTCCGAGAATTCCAGGTTTCTCATCAACAATCACAACAGCGCGCGTTCCAGGATTCTTCGTACTGAACATGTCGATGAAACAGTTGAACAGATCTGCCTGGGTTACAATGCCTGTCAGGATCCCATTATCGACAACAGGGAGACATGTAATGCCGTAGTCCTTCATGAGACGGGCTGCTTCCTCCACAGTCTGGTTCGCAGTTGTTGTCTTCACGTTCCTGACCATTGTTTTTTCAACAGAAAGCTTGCTCAAAAGATATCCAAGTTCATACATGTCCAATGTCGTAGCATTGCTTGGGCTTACCTTGATCAGATCTGCGTTTGTAATGAGTCCAACAAGAACTCCGGATTTATCAACAACAACAAGTTTGCTTACCTTGTTCTTCGACATCATTTCTTTTGCTTCAAGAACACTTGCTTCCGGTCCGATTACAACCGGATGTTCACTCATAACGTCTTTTACCAACATAGCTGCACCTCCTAAATAAAAAAACATCTGCAGCCAATTCCACAGATGCTTAAATTATAACACTGAATTTTTATTTCAACAAATTTTTCTGCTGAACCTCAACCGCCCAGGTAAGCCTTTCTTACAGCGTCATCGTTTGCAAGGTCAGCTGCGTTGCCTCCCTTTGCAATCGATCCTGTCTCAAGAATGTAGGCTCTGTTGGCAATTGAAAGTGCCTTGAAGGCATTTTGTTCAACAAGAAGGATTGTTGTTCCGGCTTTGCTGATTTTCTGAACGATGTTGAAAATTTCATCGACAAGAATCGGTGCAAGCCCCATCGAAGGTTCATCAAGCAAAAGAAGACGTGGCTTTGACATGAGGGCACGGGCCATGGCAAGCATCTGCTGTTCACCGCCTGAAAGAGTTCCGGACATCTGTGAAAGACGTTCCTTGAGACGCGGGAAAAGCTCATAGCACCATTCCATGTCTTTCTTTATCTGTTCCTTGTCCTTTCTAAGATATGCACCCATCTCGATGTTTTCACGGACGCTCATGTTGGCAAATACGCGTCTTCCCTCCGGAACCTGAATGAGTCCACGGTTTACGATTTTGTCCGCACTGAGATTTGTAATATCCTCACCTTCAAAGAGAATGCTTCCGCTTTCCTTCTTGATCAGGTTGCTTATGCTGTGGAGTGTCGTTGTCTTTCCTGCGCCGTTGGAACCGATGAGTGTAATTACCTCTCCCTGCTCGACACTGAAAGAAATTCCCTTGAGGGCTTTGATTGCGCCATAAGAAACCACCAGGTCCTTTACTTCAAGCATGCTCATTTTTTACCTCCAGTATAGCCGGAACCAAGATAAGCCTTGATTACTTCTTCGTTGGCCTGAATTTCAGCAGGCACGCCTTCCGCGATTATGCGGCCGTAGTTGAGAACAAGAAGCCTTTCGCAAATTCCCATGACAAGTTTCATGTCGTGTTCAATCAAAAGAACAGTCAGGTTGAACTTGTTGCGGATGAAAGAAATCATTTCCATGAGTTCATGTGTTTCCTGCTCGTTCATTCCGGCTGCAGGCTCATCAAGCAGAAGCAGTTTCGGATTTGATGCAAGGGCACGACATATCTCAAGCTTTCTCTGTTCTCCATAAGGAAGATTCTTTGCAAGCTCGTTCATCTTGCCATCCATATGGAAAAGTTCAAGAAGAAGTCTTGAACGCTCTTCCATCACTTCCTCATCCCTGCGGAATTTCCCTGTCCTGAAAAGAACATCGATCGGATTTACATTCCTTGTCTGATGAAGGGCAATCTTTATGTTTTCCGCAACAGTAAGATTTCCGAAAAGACGGATGTTCTGGAAAGTACGCGCAATGCCGATTCTATTCAACTGGGCAGGTGTCTTTCCGCTTGAAACCTGAAGATTTCCTTTCCTGTCTACAAACGTGATCGTTCCTTCAGTAGGCTTGTAGACTCCACTGAGCATGTTGAACACTGTTGTTTTTCCGGCACCGTTTGGTCCGATAAGTCCGATGAGTTCACCTTCATAAAGCTCAAGGTTAAAATCACTTACCGCACGAAGTCCGCCAAAAACAATCGAAATATCTTTCGCGCGAAGAAGCAGCTCTTTCTTTTCTGTTTTATTCTCAGACATTATTCTGCCTCCTTGCCTTTACCGTCTTTCTTGAAAAGCTTTGAAAAAAATCCTGGCACACCACCGTAGAATTTTATGAAACTCAACTCCTTTGTTCCAAGCAATCCCTGTGGTCTGAAGAGCATCACAAAGATCAGGATTACAGGATAAATGAGAAGTCTGTAGTCACGCAGGAATCTGAGCACTTCCTGGAGAATTGTAAGTACAAATGCCGCAACGATTCCTCCAGTAACTGAACCCATTCCACCAAGAACAACATAGATAAGATGGTTGATGCTGTTGTTGAAAGAAGCCAGGTCTGGTTTGACAAAACCGATGAACGGAGCATAGAGGGCACCGCCGATTCCGCCTATGAAAGAAGCGATTACGAATCCAGTCATCTTGTACCGGAACACGCCTACACCGTTGCTGTTTGCCGCAACCTCATCTTCACGGACAGCAAGAATGGCACGTCCATATGTTGAACGAAGGAAATTCTGCAAAAGAACAATGATCACAATAAGTGAACCGATTATTGCCGTGTATGAGATTATAGGACCATGATCCAATGAAGTGGTGAAAATCGTGCTGAACTGCATTCCGTTTGGCCCACCAGTAATATTCTTAAAGTTTACAAGGAAGATTCTGATGATTTCACCAAATGCCAGAGTAACGATTGCAAGATAGTCGCCTTCAAGCTTGAGTGTCGGAAAGCCGATGAGGAATCCAAAGAAAGCTGCGATGAGACCGCCAGATATGATGCTTAACGGAAGAGGAACATGGCAGTTTGTTGTAAGAAGAATCACGGCATAGGCACCCAAAGCCTGGAATCCTGCCTGACCAAGTGAAAGCTGGCCTGTGATTCCACATACCATGTTGACGCTCAAAGCCATGATTGCATTGATTCCACCAAGAGTAAGAATCTGGGCAACATATGCGTCGATCAAAGGATTCTTGTCTCCGAATTCATCTTCGATCAAAGGAAGATCCATCAATAGTCCCGGAACAACAAGAAGGACTGCTGCTGTAATCGCAAGAATGATTGTGTTCTTTATAAAGTTGTCTTTCATTTTCGTCCTCCTTATACCTTTACAACGTTTTTCTTTCCAAGCAGACCCGCAGGTTTTACAAGGAGAATCACGATGAGGATTGAATATGAAATTGCATCAGCATACTGTGAAGAGATGTATGCCTTTGTCATTGTTTCAACAATACCGAGGATTACACCACCGACCATGGCACCCGGAACACTCCCGATTCCGCCGAGAACTGCAGCAACGAATGCCTTGAGTCCCGGAATATATCCCATGAGAGGATCAACCTGTGGATAGGCTGTCGCATAGAGAACACCGCCTGCACCAGCAAGAACTGAACCGATTACAAATGTGATTGCGATTGTTCTGTTTACGTTTACACCCATGAGGCTTGCAGCTCCCATGTCGTAGCTTACGGCACGCATTGCCTTGCCTGTTCTTGTGTAGTTGATCACATAGTTGAGCACGACCATGAGTATTGCAGAGGCAACGATGACAATGATCTGGATGTTTGAAATCTGAACGATTCCAAGGTTGAAGAATTTTGTATCCATTGTAGGAAACTGACGTGGGTTTGGTCCAACAAACGGAATGACACGCATTGCATTCTGAAGAATCAGTTCCACAGCAATTGCCGTAATGAGTGAATTAAGGCGAGGAGCATTGCGCAAAGGCCTGTAAGCACAGCGTTCAATGAGAAGGCTCAAAAGCGAGCATACAATCATCGCTCCAAGAAATGCGCAGCTGAGTCCAAATGGAGTCGCTCCCACTGCGCGAAGGATGAAATAGCCGGTATAGGCTCCAACCATCATTACATCGCCATGAGCAAAGTTGATGAGCTTTACTATACCGTAAACCATGGTATAACCAAGAGCAATAAGCGCATAGATACTGCCAAGGGAAAGCCCGTTGACAAATTGTTTCAAAAAGGTATCCACCGTTTCCTCCAAGTTTTTAAATTAAAATGACAGAATATTATAACCCAACTTCGTAAAATAAAAAAGGGTTCACTACGATTAACCGCAATGAACCCCGTTGTTCAAAATTCGATAAACTGTCTAAGTGTTATTTAACATCAACTGTTGCTTCGTATGCAGCAGCAAGCTTTCCGTCTTTCTTGACAAGCTTGATCATTACAGCAGACTTGACTGGATTGCGTTTTGCATCGAAAGTGATGTGGCCTGTTACGTAGTCGCCGTTTGTTGATTCGTAAGCTGCGCGGATCTTTTCAGAATCTTTTGTTGTTCCTGCCTTGAGCATTGCATCCTTGAGCATGTAAACGCTGTCGTATCCAAGGGCTGCGAAAGAGTTTGGAGCCTTGTTGTACTTCTTCTGGAATGCCTTTACAAACTTCTGTACAGCTGGGCTTGTCGAGTCTTCAGCATAGTGGTTAGAGTAGTATCCATTGAGAACTTCATCACCTGCGTTTTCTGTAAGTCCGTCCCATCCGTCGGCACCAACAATCGGTGTGTTGATTCCCTGTGCGCGGAGCTGCTTTGCGATGAGGGCAACTGTTCCATAGTAATCTGGGAGATATACTACATCAGGGTTTGCTGCCTTGATCTTTGTGAGCTGAGCATTGAAGTCCTTGTCTCCAGTTCCGTATGATTCCTTTGCTACAACCGAACCACCCTGTGCCTTGAATTCCTTTTCAAAGTTTTCCATGAGGCCTACTGAGTAGTCATTTCCGATATCATAAAGGATTGCAGCTTTCTTGCATCCCAGGTTGTCAGCAGCAAACTTTCCACCAACGCGTCCCTGGAATGGATCGATGAAACATGTTCTGAAGATGAAGTTACCTGCATCCGTGATAGCTGGTGCTGTGGCAGCTGGAGCAATCTGAAGAACCTTCTGAGCCTGAGCAAGCTGTGTGATTGCAAGTGTACAGCCAGATGTCAATGAACCGATTACGATACGTGCCTTGTCTTTTGAGACAAGCTTCTTGTATGCGTTGACAGACTTTGCTGCATCACCTTCGTCGTCTTCACAGATGAATACGATCTTTGCACCGTTGATTCCACCAGCAGCGTTGATTTCTTCTACTGCGAGGTCGATTCCGTTTTTGCATTCTACACCGTAAACTGCAACTGGTCCTGAAAGAGGTGCTACTCCACCGATCTTTACTGCCTTTGGAGCTGCAAATGCTGCTGTTGCTGCAAGTGCAAGCATTCCGTTAAAAAGTACTTTAGAAAATTTCATAAACAATTTCCTCCAACTTATATTTTGCCAAAGATTTTATAGAAATTTCAGCATTTAGTAAATGTATTTGACAGCCGGAACTATTTCAATGCCGTTTTTTTACATGATTCGTTCTATGAGACCTGAGCCGCAAAAGTTTCCGTTGATTCACTTTAAAAAAATACAGCCGCTCTTGAATTAAGAGCGGCTTGGAAGCATTAAGCGATCAACTTATGCTTCTGCTGGTGCTTCTGCTGCTGGAGCTGGTGCTTCTGCTGCAGCTGCTTTCTTAGCAAGTCTTGCTTCTTTCTGTGCCTTATTCTTAAGAGCAGCCTTACAAACCTTGCATACCTTTACTTTCTTTCCGTCAACATCCTGATCGTAGAGAATCTTAATCTGTGTTTTACCACAAACTGGGCATGTTCCACGGCCATGATTAACTTCTTTACGGATTCCAGTTCCACGATGTGCTTTAGACATAGCTTACTCCTTATGCCTCAGCCTTTTCAGCTTCAGCTTTTTTTGCAGACTTCTTTGATGCCTTAGCATCTTCGTCACCTGCTTCAGGCAACTTGTAGTCAACCAATTCGAAAATTACAGTGTCTGCTGCATCTCCCTGGCGGAAGCCAAGCTTAAGAATGCGAGTATATCCACCGTTGCGATCCTTCATACGTGGACCGATTTCTGTGAAAAGCTTGTTAAGGATCTTTTCATCAGCGATGAATTTTGCAGCTTCTCTTCTGTTGTGAACAGAATCTACTTTTGCACGTGTAATCAATTTTTCTGCAGCTTTGCGTACTTCCTTAGCCTTTGCTTCTGTTGTTGTGATACGTTCGTATCTGAAAAGAGAAGTTACCATGTTGCGTGTCATTGCACGGCGGTGGGCTGTTGTACGTGAAAGCGGATTAAATCCATTTCTGTGGTTCATTCGTTTTCTTCCTTGTGTCTGTTAACCAAGTCAACATCCTTAACGTGGCTGTAGTCAGTCATGCCAAGTGTAAGACCATGCTCTTCAAGCTTAGCCTTGATTTCTTCCAGAGATTTCTTTCCAAAGTTACGAGTCTTTGAAAGTTCATCTTCTGTCTTCTTAGTCAACTCACCAATTGTTTTAATACCTGCATTCTTAAGGCAGTTTGAACTGCGAACTGAAAGTTCAAGTTCTTCTACTGAAGTTGTAAGCAGCTTACGAATCTGCTCGTCACCTTCGATTGGATCATCACCTGTTGGGTAATCGTTCTCGTTGAAGTTAACGAAGATAGCGAAGTAATCCTTTGCAATCTTTGCTGCTTCAGCAAGAGCGTCTTCCGGAGTAATAGATCCATCAGTCCAAATCTCAAGAACCAGTTTATCGTAATCGTTACGCTGTCCTACGCGGCAAGGTTCAATGGAATATTTAACCTTTGGTACAGGAGTAAAGATACAGTCCATTGCAATTGTACCGACAACTTCAATGTAATGCTCGTTTACTTCTGCAGGAACATAACCTCTGCCAAGATCAACTTGGAATTCGATATCCAAGTGAGCACCTTCCATCATTGTAAAGATCTCAAGACCCTTAGTCATGATTTCCAGCTGGCCTTCCTTCGAGAGATCTTCACTTTTTACAGTACCAGGTCCCTTGAATTCATATGTAAATGTTTCCTGTTCAACATCCCGCGGCAGACGCAAGCGAATCTGTTTTAAGCTGTTCAAAACTTCCAGAGTATCTTCAGAGATATTAGGGATTGTTTCGAATTCACTTGAAATAACATGAGGAACACCGTCGGCATCGTATGATGTGATGCGAACCGAAGAAATTGCATATCCCTGAATTGATGAAAGAAGTACACGGCGGAGTGTGTTTCCTACTGTTGTACCAAATCCAGGTTCAAAAGGATAAGCAGTGAACTTTCCATAATTTGGATTGTTCTCAAGATGCTCAAATGTAATTCCCTTTGGTTTTTTAAAACCCTTAAGCAGATTTTTGCGAGCCAATCTGAACTCCTTTAGTTAATCCTGAAAAGAACTGTATTCTTCTCAAGCAATCTTATCACTAACCGATTCTTGTGGAGTCGGTTATCTCAGTCATTACATACGACGTGTCTTGCGTGGACGACATCCATTGTGTGGGATAGGTGTTACATCAGAAATTGACTTAACCTTGAGTCCCAAAGTTCCAAGAACACGGATAGCGTTTTCACGACCCATTCCTGGTCCCTTTACAAATACATGTACTTCACGAAGACCATAGCTTGCTGCTCTCTGAACAGCTGTTTCTGCTACTGACTGAGCTGCAAATGGAGTAGATTTCTTTGCTCCGCGGAATCCCAGACCACCAGAAGAAGCCCAAGAAATTGCGTTTCCTCTAAGATCAGTGATTGTAACAATAGTGTTGTTGAAAGTAGCCTGAATGTAGATGTTTCCTTCAAAAACACTCTTTTTCTCTTTTCTTTTCTTACCGTTTGTTGCTGCCATCGTCTACCTCTACTTAAGCCTTCTTCTTGTTAGCAACGGTCTTCTTCTTACCCTTGCGTGTACGAGAATTAGTGCGAGTGCGCTGTCCACGAACAGGCAATCCCTTGCGGTGGCGCTGTCCACGATAGCTTCCAATGTCGATGAGACGCTTGATATTAAGACCGATTTCTGAACGAAGACGTCCTTCTGTCTTAATGTTTTCGTCAATGTACTTACGAAGCTTTGTAAGGTCATCTTCAGAAAGATCATTAATGAGAACATTTGGATCTACCTTAGTTTCTTCGCAAATCTTGTTAGCTGATGAGCGTCCAATACCATATACATATGTCAATGCAATGTTGACATGCTTGTTTGGGAGGTCAACTCCCGAAATACGTGCCATCAGTTACTCCTCAACCCTGTCTCTGCTTGTGCTTTGGGTTTTCACAGATAATACGAACTACTCCGTTTCTCTTGATTACCTTGCATTTGTCGCAGATGGGCTTTACGCTTGTACGTACTTTCATAAAAAGTCCCCTTGAAAAACATTCTACTTACCAGACCATGGCAGTTCGAAGTGACATCTTGTTCACCATGAACTACAATCCGGCAACACCGCCAATCAACCTAGATAGCGGTGCACTAGTATACAAGTTTTTTCTTACTTAATCTAGTCCCTAAATGACTTTTTCTATAAATTAAACTAGCCGGTGATTATACTCACCGGCAGTAAATCTACCAGAAATTAGAGTCCGCGAGACTTAAGACCCTTCTTTGTAAGACCATCGTGATGATGCATCTTAAGAAGAGCTTCAACCTGTGACATTGTATCAATGTCAACACCAACAAGAATCAGAAGAGAAGTTCCGCCCATAAGCATAGAAATCTGTGCCGGGAACTTGAAGATGATCTGAATTACTGTTGGGAGCAATGCAATTACTGCAAGATACAAAGATCCAGGAAGAATCAGACGGTTCAATACCCTCTGAAGATATTTTTCAGTCATGTCTGTTCTGATTCCAGGAATGGAACCACCGTTTTCACGGATATTCTTTGCGATTTCTGTAGGGTTCAGTGTTACCTGAGTGTAGAAGTATGCAAAGAAGATGATCAACAAAACTTCAATAAAGTTATACCAAAATCCAAGTGGATTCAAAACTGCTGCAACCTTGCTGAGCCATGTAGCCTTAGCAGAGAGGCTGTTTGCAATCTGAAGTGGGAATGTAAGGAAAGCTGAAGCAAAGATGATTGGAATAACTCCCGATGGATTGATCTTGAAAGGAATGTATGTGCTCTGTCCACCATACATTTTGCGTCCAACAACGCGCTTTGCATAGTGTACCGGAATCTTGCGTTCACCAGACTGTTCAAATACAACAAGACCAATGATTGCAAGGAAGAGGAATACTGCTACAACAACGAAAACAACGTTAATGTCTCCGCTCTGTACTTTCTTAACCAATTCATAAACTGCACTTGGAAGACGTGCGACGATACCGGCAAAAATGATCATTGAGATACCCTGACCGATACCATTGGCAGTTATCTGGTCGCCAAGCCATACAGCAATCATAGAACCTGTTGTTACTGTAAGAATGGCAAGAAGATTAAAATAGACTTTGTTGTCGAAAATTATCGCACCCGGAACCTGCTGGTTGATGGAATCAGCATATACTGTGATAGCCATAGACTGAATCAGACAAACAAAAATTGTTCCGACTCTTGTCCAAGCCTGCACCTTCTGCTGACCACCATCTTCCTGAGCAATTCTCTTGAGTGATGGGAAAATTACGAGGGCAAGCTGAAGGATAATCTGTGTTGAGATGTATGGCATTACACCAAGCATCAATACAGAGAATCTTTCGAAAGCTCCACCCGCAAAAAAGTCCATATAACTGGCAAACGCACTTTCTGCACCACTACCGAGATTTTCGAAGTACTGCAGAAGTAAAGTGGCATTGATACCTGGGATAGTAAGGATACTTCCCAAGCGGAAAACAGCAAGTATGAGCAATGTAAAAAGAAGACGAGAACGCAAATCTTTTACTTTGAACATGTTTACAATAGCATTGTTTGCCATTTAGTCACTCCAACGTTTTTATTTTGATTCTTTAGCAGCTTTTTCAATAAGCTTTACTGAACCGCCAGCCTTTTCAACCTTTTCCTTTGCAGAAGCAGAAATCTTTTCTACTTCAATTGTAAGTTTCTTTGTGATGTCGCCGTCTCCAAGAACCTTAATTCCATCAACAACTTTACCAACAAGACCCTTAGCCTTCAAAGATTCACGGTTTACTGTTTCTCCATCAGCATATTTTGCTTCGAGATCTGAAAGATTTACACAAGCAAAAATCTTCTTGAATGGAGCGTTTGAGAAACCACGGTGTGCAATACGACGGAACAAAGGCATCTGACCGCCTTCAAATCCTACGTATGGTACTGCACTACCTGAGCGTGACTGCTGTCCCTTGTTACCCTTACCGGCTGTTGAACCGAGACCAGATGAAGAACCGCGACCTACACGCTTTGGCTTTTTGTTAGCACCACGAGGAGCATGCAATTCAAACATATTTTCGTTAGCCATTAGTTAATCTCCTCTACTTTAACAAGGTGAGCAACAGAAGCAATCATGCCTTTGATAGCATCATTTGCTTCGTGTTCAACTGAAGAACTGATCTTCTTGAGACCAAGACTCTTAACAGTAGCTCTCTTTTCAGGCTTCTGTCCAATAACGCTTCTAACAAGTGTGATACGTACTTTTGCCATAATTAACCCCACAAGTCCTTGAGAGTCTTGCCACGGTTCTGTGCGACAGCACGTGCATCCATCATGTTTTCAACAGCATTGAATGTTGCACGAACAACGTTTACAGAAGTGCGAGATCCCTGAGATTTAGAGATAACGTCTGTGATACCACATGCATCGAGTACTGCACGAACAGGACCACCGGCAATAATACCAGTACCAGGACATGCAGGCTTGAGCAACACTTCAGAGCTCTTGTACTTTCCGATCATTTCATGTGGAAGAGTACCGTTCTTCATTGGAACTGTGATAAGGTTAGACTTTGCCTTATCAAGGCTCTTTCTGATAGCTTCAGTAACATCATTAGCCTTACCAAATCCGAAACCGATGCGTCCCTTTCTGTCACCTACTACTGTAAGTGCAGAGAAAGACATTCTGCGTCCACCTTTTACAGTCTTTGCAGTACGGTTAAGCTTTACAAGCTTTTCTACGAATTCATCAGCAGGCTTTTTATCAAAATTCTTCTGGTGTTCCATAGCCTCTCCTAGAATACAATCCCGGCAGAGCGGGTAGCGTCAGCAAGGGCCTTAACAACACCATGATAAAGATAACCGTTGCGGTCAAATACTACTGTTGTAATATTCTTTTCCTTAAGGCGTGCACCCAAAGCTTCTCCGAGTTTTGTTGCGCTTTCAACGTTAGCCTTGAGAGCAACAAAATCCTTTTCCAATGTTGAGATGGCAGCAAGAGTCTTGCCTTCATCGTCGTTGATAACCTGTGCATAAAGGTTGCGTCCAGACTTGAACACTGTCAAACGTGGACGTTCAGCTGTTCCGTAAACAGACTTACGAATGTGAATCTTTCTGTGCAGGCGTTTTCTTTGTTTATCACTAAGTTTTCTGAGCATATCAATTCACCTTATTATTTTACACCAGTCTTTCCGACTTTGCGTCTGATAACTTCGTTGTCATAGCGGATACCCTTTCCCTTATAAGGTTCTGGAGCACGCAATTTACGAATCTGAGCGCTGAATTCACCAACCTTCTGCTTGTCGATGCCAGTGATTGTAAGCTTTTCTTCCTTATCGATAGTAACTGTGATTCCTTCTGGAATTACAACTACGAAGTCAGAAGAGTAGCCGAGGTTCATGTTGATTACATTACCAGCAACTTCCCAGTGGTAACCAACACCAGTCTTAAGGAGAACCTTTGTGTAACCTTCGCTAACACCCTTTACCATGTTGGCAATGAGAACGCGGAACAAACCGTGAGCTGCACTGGCAGCCTTTGATTCGTTTGAAGGGGTTACAACTACTTCTGTTCCCTTAACTTCAACCTTTACAAGGTCATTGATCTTCTGTGTAAGTTCGCCTTTAGCTCCCTTTGCAGTTACAACATTGTCTGCAACTGACACAGTAACACCTGCTGGAATAGCTACAGGAAGTTTTCCGATCTTAGATGCCATACTTGCCCCCTATTACCATACCTGGCAGATCAACTCGCCGCCAACCATCTTTTCAGATGCTTTCTTGCCAGTTGTCACACCGCTAGATGTTGAAACAATCAAAGTACCATAGCCGTTATAAACGCGTGGTAATTCCTTGTAACCTGAATAAACGCGGCGACCAGGAGTTGAAATCTTTTTCATTCCATGGATAACTGCCTTGTTTGAATCGTCATACTTCAAGAAAATACGGATGATTGAGTGATCATTTTCATCCTGAACTTTCTTAAAGTTCTTAATGTATCCTTCTGTCTTAAGGATCTTCACAATTTCCAGTTTCATCTTAGAAGTAGGTACATCTACTTTCTCATGACCGGCCTTTGCCGCATTCTGGACTTTTGCGAGCATGTCTGCAATTGGGTCTGAAGCTGCCATTCTTTTCTCCTGTCACTACCAAGATGATTTTGTGACGCCTGGTAAGAGGCCTTCACTTGCTAATTTGCGGAAGCAGATACGACAAATCTTGAACTTGCGCAAATATCCATGTGGACGACCGCAGATCTTACAGCGGTTATACTGACGTGTGCTGTATTTAGGAGTGCGGTTTGCTTTGATAATCATTGATTTCTTAGCCATGAACTATTCCTTACTTTCTAAACGGCATGTTGAACTTTGTAAGAAGAGCACGTGCTTCGTTATCAGTACGAGCGCTTGTTACAATACTGATGTTCATACCAGAAATCTTGACAATCTTATCAAAGTCGATTTCCGGAAAGATAATCTGTTCTGTAATACCAAGAGAGAAGTTTCCGTGTCCGTCAAAGCCAGTTGCCTTGATTCCGCGGAAATCCTTAACGCGAGGAAGTGCAACGTTGATAAGACGATCGAGGAATTCATACATGATGTTTCCACGAAGTGTTACCATAGCACCTACTTCCTGACCCTCACGAAGCTTGAAGTTTGCAATACTTTTCTTAGCTCTTGTTTTAACAGCTTTCTGGCCGGTAATCTGAGTGAGATCTGTAACTGCAGCATCAAGAAGTTTCTTATTTGTGAGAGCTTCGCCAACACCCATGCTTACAACAATCTTCTTGATTGCTGGAATCTGCATCTTAGATGTGTATCCGAGTTCCTTGAAGAGCTCTGGAGCGATTTTTTCCTTATAGACTTTCTTAAGCCGTGGTACGTAATTTTCCATTACAGTGTTTCTCCACACTTGCGGCAAACGCGAACTTTCTTGTCACCGTCAAGTTTATAACCAATTCTAACAGGACGACCGCACTTTTTACATACGATCCCTACATTTGAGATATCAAGAGGTGCTTCAACTTCAGCGATTCCGCCAGCATCCTGCTGAGATCTTCTTTTCATTGCCTTCTTAACAATGTTGCAACCAGAAACAATTACACGTCCCTTGCCATTCTTTTCGAATACACGAACGATTGTTCCGCGCTTGCCCTTGTCTTTTCCAGCAAGAATTTCTACATTGTCATCTTTACGGATTGAGTATTTGTGTTCCATTAGACAACTCCTTAGAGTACTTCCGGAGCAAGTGATACGATCTTCATGTAGTCCATATCACGAAGCTCACGAGCTACTGGTCCAAAAATACGCTTTCCCCTTGGGTTCTTATCGGCATCAACGAGAACGCAAGCGTTGTCATCGAAACGGATATAAGTTCCATCAGGACGGCGGTATTCCTTTGCTACGCGAACGATTACTGCCTTCTGTACTGAACCTTCTTTAATTGTAGATGTTGGAATTGCTTCCTTAACAGCTACCACTACTACATCACCGATTCCGGCATAACGGCGGTGAGAACCACCGAGAACCTTAATGCACTGAACTAACTTAGCTCCGGAGTTATCGGCTACAACCATTTTTGACTGCATCTGAAGCATAATCTTCTACTCCTCGCTTATTTAGCTCTCTCGATAATTGCATCGAGACGCCAGCACTTGTCTTTGCTGATCGGGCTGCATTCTACGATACGAACTGTGTCACCTTCGTGAGCTTCGTTCTTTTCATCGTGGGCCTTGCACTTCTTTGTACGTGTAACGTACTTCTTATAAAGGCGGTCCATCTTTTTTGTATCGATAGAAACAACGATAGTTTTGTCCATCTTGTCGCTAGTGACGATACCTACGAATGAACGCTTTGCACCTTTTACCTGTACACTCTGTTCTTCCACGGGTCAGCTCCTAGTTTTTTGCAGAGATTGCTTCACGTGCTGCAGCTCTGAATTTTTCAAGATCCTGCATGTGAATCAATGTATTCAAGCGAGCGATATCCTTACGGATGGCACGCTTCTGCATTGGATTTTCTACATGGCCAAGAACGCTCTGGAAGCGGAGGTCCATGTACTGTTTCTTAAGTTCATTGCGCTTTGCAACCATTTCGTCATAAGAAAGGTTTTTAACGTCATTTTTCTTGTCTTTAGCCATTTTCTTACTCCTACTCTACTGTTGGGCGGAATGCCACTTTTGTCTTGATTGGAAGCTTGCTTGCAGCAAGATTCATTGCCTTTTCAGCAAGTTTCTTGTCTACTCCGCCTACTTCAAACAAGATCATACCTGGTTTGATAACTGCAGCCCAGAATTCTGGAGAACCCTTACCCTTACCCATACGAGTATCAGCAGGCTTCTTAGAAATAGGCTTGTCTGGGAACACGCGTGTCCACAACTGTCCCTGACGGTTGATGCAGCGGTTGATAGCAACACGTGCAGCCTCGATATGCTTGGCAGAGAGCCAGATTGGTTCAAGAGCTACAAGAGCTACTTCACCAAAATCAAGGTAGTTATCACGTGTAGCATTGCCTGTTGGGCGACCGCGCTGTACTTTGCGGTGAGCTACTCTTTTAGGACTAAGCATTTTCTACTTTTCCTCCCTCAGATTTAGGACCACGTGGCTTACGTTCACCGTTGTTGCGGCGAGGTCTCTTAACTACTTCACCAGCATCTTCATTCTGTTCGTGTCCGTAGTTCATTCCATTGTAAACCCAAACTTTGATACCGATCTTACCATATGTTGTAAGAGCTTCGAATGTACCATAGTCGATGTCTGCACGAAGAGTATGAAGTGGAACGCGTCCTTCCTTAATCTCTTCTGAACGAGTCATGTCAGCACCACCGATACGGCCAGAGATACGGATCTTGATACCCTGAGCTCCGCCCTTCATACCGTTAGAAGCTGACTGCTTGAGAGCCTTGCGGAATGAACCGCGACCCATAAGCTGACGTCCAACATTCTGTGCGATAAGAGAAGCGTTAACTTCAGGACGTTTGATTTCCTTGATCTTAATTACAACTTTCTTTGTAAGCTGCTTCTGGATATCTGCACTGATCTTTTCGATTGTTGCACCCTTAACACCGATGATAACACCAGGGCGTGCAGTGTGAATTACGATTGTAACACGCTGTGGGTGACGTACGATTTCAATTTCAGCAATGTCTGCGTTCTTGCATTCTGGAAGTTCTCCAACAAGTTTGCGGATCTTCATATCTTCCAGGAAGAGGTCTGCATAATCACGTGAATTTGCATACCAACGAGACTGCCATGTCTTGTTTACACCAAGGCGTAAACCGATAGGATTAACTTTCTGACCCATTATTTTCCCGCCTTTTCGTCAACTACAACTGTAATGTGACACATTCTCTTGAGGAGCTGATCAGCACGACCACGTCCGCGGAACCAAACTCTCTTCAATCTTGGACCTTCGTCAATACGAATTTCCTTGATTACGAGCATGTCTTCGTCAAGCTGTTTATTCTGGTTAAGTGCGTTTGCAACAGCAGACTTCAATGTTCCGCTGATGAGCTTTGCACCCTTCTGTGGCATAACTTCAAGAGTTGCCAATGCCTTTGAGCAAGACATCTTCTTTACTACGTTAGCTACAGGACGAACCTTTGTAGGTGATGCAATAAGGAATTTTGTTGTGGCTACATAGCCTTTCTTTTCTGCCATAATGTCACACTCCCTTATTTCTTTGCAGCTTTGTCGCCGCCATGTCCCTTGAATGTTCTTGTTGCAGCAAACTCACCAAGCTTGTGGCCTACCAAGTTTTCTGTAACATATACAGGAATCCATGACTTTCCGTTGTGAACTGAAATAGTATTTCCAACCATTTCAGGAATAATTGTTGAGCAGCGGGAATAAGTTTTAATCATTTTCTTATCAGCTGCTGATGCTTTGTTCATTTCTGAAACCTTCTTGTAAAGAGACTTCTCTACAAAAGGTCCTTTCTTAACTGATCTTGACACGATTAACTCCTATCCTACTTCTTGCGACGGCTGATAATGAAGCGGCTTGAAGTCTTTCTCTTGTTACGTGTTTTATATCCACGACAAGGCTGACCCCAAGGAGTAACAGGAAGATGTCCCTTACCTGCACCTTCACCACCACCAAGTGGGTGATCAACCGGGTTCATTGCCTGACCACGAACTGTTGGGCGAATACCACGCCATCTGTTACGACCAGCTTTACCAAGCTTTGTGTTCATGCGTTCTTCGTTACCAACAATACCGATTGTTGCGTAGCACTTTCCGTTTACACGGCGAAGTTCACCAGATGGGAGCTTGATTGTTACGTATTCACCGTCAACACCAGCTACCTGTGCACCAGCACCTGCAGAGCGAACAAGCTGTCCACCGCGACCAAGTGTAAGTTCAACATTGTGAATTGTGAAACCTACAGGAATTGCGTTGAGTGGAAGTGCATTTCCAACTGTTGGAGTTGCATTTTCACCAGACATGATCTTCTGACCAACTGTAAGCTTCTGTGGAGCAATAATGTAACGCTTTTCACCATCAGCGTATGCAATCAAAGCAATGTTTGCACTGCGGAATGGATCGTATTCGATTGTCTTTACTGTTCCAGGAATACCGTGCTTATCGCGTCTAAAGTCGATTTCACGATACTTTCTCTTGTGACCGCCACCCTGGTGACGAACGGAAATACGTCCGCCCTGTCCACGTCCAGCGCAAGCCTTGCGACCAGATGTGAGGCTTTTTTCGGGTTTGTCGGCTGTAATTTCTTCGCGTACCAAGTCAACACGGCCGCGTGTACCCTTTGAATAAGGTTTGTATATCTTAAGAGCCATAAGGTTCCCCTTGTTAAATACTCAAAGGCTTAAACGCCTTCAAATACCTTGATTGTTTCACCAGGTGCCAACTTAACAACTGCCTTCTTGTAAGAAGAAGTGCGTCCTGCTGGACCACGGAGACGTTTCATTTTTCCCTGTACGTTAACTGTTGTGCAGTCCAAAACTTTTACATTGAAAAGCTTGCGTACAGCTTCCTTGATCTGAATCTTTGTAGCAGATGGAGCAACAATAAATGTATATTTATTCTGTTCACGAAGTGCTGTTGCCTTTTCAGAAAGAACTGGTCTAATAAGTACATCTTCGAATGTCATTATTTAGCCTCCTTTTCATCAGCATAGAATTCAGAAAGATTCTTTGCAGCGCTTTCGAGCATGATGATCTTTCTGGCGTAGAAGAGATCGTGTGCACGAAGACGATTGAAAGACAAGAATGAAAGTGTAGGAATATTTCTTCCTGCGAGCTTGATTTTTGCATCATCATCCTTAAGAAGGATTACTGTGCGTGTATCCTTTGCGAAATTATTGAGGATCTTTACAAGGTCCTTTGTTTTTCCGCTTTCTACAGTGAAGTCTTCAACTACTGTAAGGATGTCGCTCTGTGCTCTCATGCTGAGGATTGTCTTCATAGCAAGGCGCTTTTCTTTCTTAGGAATTGCATAGCTGTAATCACGTGGTTTTGGTCCAAAGATTGTACCGCCGCCAACGCAAAGTGGAGACTTCTTGTCACCACGACGAGCATTACCTGTTCCCTTCTGCTTGTAAGGCTTTGCATTTGAACCATGAACTTCTGCACGTGTCTTTGTACATGCTGTACCAACACGCATATTTGCCAATTCATTTGTGATGGCATAGTAGATTACATCTTCGTTGACTGGAAGGTTGAAAACTTTGTCATCAAGATTGATTGTTCTGAGTTCTTTGCCATCGATTGAATAGACTTTCTTTTCCATAATACTATTCCCCCGACCTACTTTCTCTTAACTGCTGTCTTAACGATAAGAGTACAGTTCTTTACACCAGGAACTGCTCCACGTACCATCAAAACATTCAGCTCAGGGTCAACTTTAATAACCTTGAGATTCTGTACTGTAACACGGTCAGAACCCATACGACCAGGCATCTTAATGTTCTTAAGTGTGTGTCCTGGAGTTGTACAACATCCTGTACCGCCGGCTTCTCTGTGGAACTTTGAACCGTGAGTTGCGCGTCCACCATGGAAACCCCATCTCTTCATTACACCCTGGAAACCTTTACCCTTAGAGGTAGCAGTTACGTCGATGAAACGAACCTTTTCAAACAATTCAACACCAAGCTTGTCGCCTACGTTAACTTCCACTTCGTAGTCGCGGAATTCCTTCAACTGGCGCTTTGGTGTAATGTTTTCTGGAAACTGCTTTGCATATGGCTTTGTTACATGCTTAGCTTTCATTTCGCCAAGACCAAGAACAACAGCGTCATAACCGCACTTTTCCTTTGTCTTTGTAGCAACAACAGTGTTAGGTTCAACATGGATCACGGTTACTGGAATCAGATTGCCGTTTTCGTCAAAAACCTGTGTCATTCCTACTTTTTTTGCCATCAGACCTTTCATCTGAATCTCCTATTTGGAAGTACAAACCTTCTGTCTGTATTCCCATCGGCCGCCATCCCCGATCCAGGGGACCGTTACCGTTTTTTTTAAGCCGCTCTACGAGCCGCTATTAAAACTGTTTAATTTCTACGTCAACACCTGCAGGAAGTTCAAGCTTCATCAAAGAATCCATTACTTCTGAGCTAGGTTCGATGATGTCGATGAGACGCTTGTGTGTTCTCATTTCGAACTGCTCACGTGACTTCTTGTTTACGAAAACTGAACGAAGTACTGTGATCTTGTTGATTCTTGTAGGGAGCGGAATTGGTCCTGAAACCTCAGCCCCTGCTGACTTTACCTGCTGTACGATATCCTTTGCGCTCTGATCGATGAGTGATACATCAAATGCACGAAGGTGTACACGAATCTTGCCGTTTGCCATGACTTACTCCACTTGAATGAAGAGGCCTTTGAGAACCCCTTCATTCGTTCATTAAAAACTATTCGATGATCTTTGTAACCTGGCCAGAAGCGATTGTGCGTCCGCCTTCACGGATAGCGAGCTTGAGACCTTCGTCCATAGCGATTGGGTGGATAAGTTCACCGATGATCTTAACGTTGTCACCTGGCTTAACCATGTCTACACCAGCTTCGAGGTTTACTGTACCAGTAATATCTGTTGTTCTGAAGTAGAACTGTGGGCGGTAACCTGTGAAGAATGGGCTGTGGCGTCCACCTTCCTTTTCTGTAAGAACGTAGATCTGAGCTTCGAACTTTGTGTGTGGGTTGATTGACTTTGGAGCTGCGAGAACCTGACCACGGATAACGTCCTTCTTTTCAATACCACGAACGAGGATACCAGCGTTGTCACCAGCCCATCCTTCCTGGAGTGTCTTGTTGAACATTTCGATACCAGTAACTGTTGTATCCTGTGTTGGGCGGATACCAACGATCTGTACTGCATCACCCATGTGTACTACACCACGTTCGATACGTCCAGTAACAACTGTACCACGACCTGTGATTGTGAAGATGTCTTCGATTGGCATCAAGAATGGCTTCTGGTCATCGCGAACTGGATCGTCAAACCATGTATCCATTGCTGTAAGGAGTTCTTCGATACACTTTGTGTTTTCTGGAGTTGGTTCGTTAAGAGCCTTGAATGCAGAACCCTTAATGATTGGTGTGTCAGCCGAGAAGCCGTAAGACTGGATTGTATCCTTAACATCTTCTTCAACCATCATGAGCATTTCTTCATCGCCGTCAAGAGCATCAACCTTGTTAAGGAATACGATGATCTTTGGTACACCTACCTGGCGAGCGAGAAGAAGGTGTTCCTTTGTCTGAGCCATAACACCGTCTGTTGCAGCGATAACGAGGATAGAACCATCCATCTGAGCAGCACCAGTAATCATGTTCTTGATGTAGTCAGCATGTCCTGGACAGTCGATGTGAGCATAGTGTCTCTTGTCTGACTGATACTCAAGGTGACGAGAGTTGATTGTGATACCACGTGCCTTCTCTTCTGGAGCATTATCAATTTCATCGTACTTGAGAACCTTGTCACCGTACTTGTTACCACAATATGTTGTGATAGCAGCTGACAATGTAGTCTTACCATGGTCAACGTGACCGATAGTACCAACGTTCATGTGAGGTTTTGTTCTGTTGAACTCTTCCTTAGCCATGATTTTTCTCCTTGCCTTACAGTTTAAACTGCGGCATATAAAAATTATTTTATGTGTTGCACTTTAAGCCAGAAAACACCAAACCTGAAAGGCTTCAGCATCTTCGCAACCACACTTTACCTGTATTAATGAGATGAACTAGATTGATTGGACAATTTATTTCACCTGTTTCATCTATTCGAAGCAGTTGTTCCGTATCACCTGTCATCTTCATGAACTGAAAACCGGTATGATATCAGTAACTATCATTCACTGGCGTGAAATCCGTCAGAATCACCGAATCTCAGTTTATATATAGAAGAAAACTAACAGCTTTCTTCTCTGCATCCGGGTGTAGCAATCTGCTGACTTTTACATTAGCTTTACGATTTCTACCAGACAGTCATAAAAAACCGTCCGTCTGACTTCTCAAAGAACCCGTTGTGTTGAAACACAACTCACCCACTAAGGGTGGTATACAACGCCCATTTTATACTATTTATTTGAAATATGTTCAATAGGGAAAGTGATTTTTTATATAATTTTCTTAAGATCAGATTGCTGATTGATTACGCTAAAAATACCTGTTAAATAAAAAAAAGACGCCCAGACCGGGCGCCTTTGTCTGTCTGGGGAAAACCCCTTTGACTAGAAGCGGAAGTGAGCAAAAGCCTTGTTTGCTTCTGCCATCTTGTGTGTATCTTCCTTCTTCTTATATGCAGAACCTGTGTTGTTGAAAGCATCGAAGATTTCAGCAGCAAGTGTTTCTGCCATACCATGACCGTTGCGTGCACGAGCAGCTGCGATCATCCATCTCATTCCGAGAGCTTCACGACGAGCTTCACGGATTTCGATAGGTACCTGGTATGTTGCACCACCAACGCGACGAGACTTAACTTCTACGCTTGGCTTTACATTATCAAGGGCTTTCAAGAATACTTCGAGAGGATCCTTGTCAGTCTTTGTCTTAAGCTTGTCAAGTGCATCATAGATAACACGCTGACAAACTGCTTTCTTTCCATCAAGCATCATGCGGCAAACGAACTTAGAGATTACCACACTGTTGTATCTTTCATCCGGCATAACTGGACGATTAACTGATTTCTTATGTCTTCCCATAGTTAAACTCCTCTTAAAAATTATGCCTTAGGCTTTTTAGCACCGTACTTAGAACGAGCGCGCTTGCGTCCGTCTACACCGAGTGTATCTTTTGTACCACGGATGATGTGATAGCGTACACCAGGAAGATCCTTAACACGTCCACCACGAACGAGAACAACTGAGTGTTCCTGAAGGTTGTGTCCAATACCTGGAATGTAAGCTGTTACTTCAATACCATTGCTCAAGCGAACACGAGCAATCTTACGAAGAGCCGAGTTTGGTTTCTTAGGTGTCATTGTCATAACGCGAGTGCAAACGCCACGCTTCTGTGGGCAAGACTGAAGGGCTGGAGCCTTAGTTCTTTTTGCAGATGACTGACGACCTTTACGAATTAACTGATTAATTGTAGGCATCGCCTATTCTCCTATTTTAATTGGGCAGCACTCCCAAAAATAAAACAAAACAAGTTGGAAAATTATACTGAATTCCGTAAATACCGGTCAAGGGAATTTACAGGAATTCAGCAGCTACAAGTGAAAAATTCCACGGAATTTCCGTAAATTCTTTTGGAATTCATGGAAAACCAAGGAATTTACAGGCAAGCAAGGCAGAACAAGGTAGTTCCGCCTGCCATAATCCTGAATTATTCGTCATCAGAAGCAGAGTCTGCCATTGGCTGTACAGCCTGCAAAGCTTCCGCTTCCTTCTGTTCAAGCATACGCTGTTCAAGGATTTCCTTCATCTTTGCATCAAGGTCTGTTGCAGAGTTGTCGAAAAGCTTTACGTTGCTGTAACGGCGGATACCACTACCAGCCGGGATTCTATGACCGATGATAATGTTTTCCTTAAGTCCATGAAGGTGGTCTACCTTTCCTTCGATGGCAGCATTTGTAAGTACACGTGTTGTTTCCTGGAATGAACATGCAGAGATGAATGAATCTGCTGCAAGGGCTGCCTTTGTGATACCCTGGAACATAGGGCGTGCAATGGCTGGCTGTCCACCTTCAGAGATGACACGTTCATTCTCTTCACGGAATGAATACTTGTCCACCTGCTGTCCATATCTGAACTTTGTATCACCTACAGAGATGACTTCAACCTTCTTGAGCATCTGGCGGATGATTGTACCGATATGCTTGTCGTTGATGTCTACGTTCTGTGCGCGGTAAACGCTCTGGATTTCATCCATAAGGAAGTTCTGGAGATTGTCTTCACCAAGTACTGAAAGTACATCATGTGCGTCGATTGAACCGTCACAAAGCTTTTCACCTGCGACAACCTTATCGCCGTCACGGACAAGAAGACGTTTTACCATTGGAACAAGATGGTTGAATTCCTTTCCGTATTCATCCTTGACAATGACTGTTCTCTTTCCCTTTACGATCTTGCCGAAAGAAACTGTACCTGTAATCTGTGCGATTACTGCAGGATTCTTTGGCTTGCGGGCTTCAAAGAGTTCAGATACACGTGGAAGACCGAGAGTGATATCGTTAGCCTTTGCTGCAGCCTTTGCCATCTTGGCGAGTGTAGTTCCGGCTTCAACCTTACCTTTATCCTTGATATCGTTGCTCAAGAGAGCTCCAACTGGCATATGGTAAGATGCATATTCATTTCCGTCTTCGTCAGTGATGCGGATACGTGGCTGTTTTACATCAAGGTGGAGATCAGAGATACGGCGTTCAACGTTGCCTGTCTGCTTGTCTTCCTTAACCTCAAGAGTAATGCCATCAATGATGTCTTCATAGTGGATATAACCGGATACTTCAGCAATGATTGGTTCTGAGTATGGGTCGAATTCACCTACGGCCTCACGTGCCTTTGCGACACATTCTGCACCGACATATTTTGAGTAGACAATTGAACCGTTGGCAATTTCAACATCCTGGTCATTGCTTGTAAGGTAAATTGTCTTTCCTCTGATGATGATGCGGCCTGCGTCAGAGGCAAGAACTTCCTGTCCCTTGTGCTTGTAGATTACGTTGTCCTTACGAACACGTGCTCCATCAGCTACCACGACCTCATCGCCTGAATCAACAGTATAAGTGTTGAAGAGCTTTGTCACCACCATCTTTCCACGACGTGTAAAGAGCCAGTCACCGTTCTTCTTTTCTACATGTGTACCTTCAAGGCTCTGGATGAATACATCGTAGTTCATTGCGATGTGGTTGTCTCTCTGGCTTGATTCAGCGGCACCACCAGTATGGAATGTACGGAGTGTAAGCTGTGTACCTGGCTGACCGATTGACTGGGCAGCGATTGTTCCGACTGCTTCACCGATTTCGACGATCTTGTTGCGTGCAAGGTCCTTGCCGTAGCACTTAACACAGATACCGTGCTTGCTTTCACAAGTAAGAACTGTGCGGAGTTTTACTTTTTCTACACCGGCATTATCGATTTTTTCAGCAAGGTGCTCATCGATGTACTGGTTGACATCACAGAGCAGTTCACCAGTTACAGGGTCGATGATTCTTTCGATCGGATAGTGTCCTGCAATACGCTTTGCAAGAGGAACCTTGACTTCATCGCCTTCCTTGATTGCCGAGTAGTAGATACCATTGATTGTACCACAGTCATCTTCATTAACAACTACATCCTGGGCAACATCAACGAGACGACGTGTCATGTAACCTGCGTCGGCTGTCTTGAGGGCTGTATCGGAAAGACCCTTGCGGGCACCGTTAGATGAGATGAAGTATTCGATAACCGAAAGACCTTCCTTGAAGTTTGCCTTGATAGGAAGTTCAATGATTGCTCCGTTAGGCTTCTGCATCAAACCACGCATGGCGGCAAGCTGAGAGATCTGCTTCTTGGAACCACGGGCACCGGAGATAGCCATCATGTAGATGGTATTGAATCCGTCTTTGTCCTTACCCATCTTGTCATACATGAGGTTTGTAAGGTTGTCTGTAGTCTTTTCCCAGATAGCGATCGATCTGTTATAGCGTTCTTCTTCTGTGATGACACCGTCTTTGTTCTGCTTGACGATTCTTTCAACTTCAGCATTTGCCTCGTCGATCATCTGTTTCTTTTCAGCCGGAACAACGATATCGTCCATGGAAAGAGTTGCACCATAGAAAGTTGCATTCTTATAACCAGTTGCCTTGATTGCATCGAGCATCTGAATTGTGAGCCATGCACGGTCTACGGAATAGAGGGCCGGGATAAGTTTCCTTATCTTGCTTTCCTCGATTGGAGTTTCTCTATTGAAGATCTTGTTGATCTGTGCAATTGCATCGTCATCATTCATAACCTTTTCGAGAGTTTCCGGATCCATTGTTGTGGCTCCGAATTTTTCTTCGATAAGGGCCTTGATACGCTTGTCGGAAGTCTGTTCGTTATGGTAAACGCTCTCAATCATCTTCTTGAGGGCCTTGTCTCCCATCTGCTCGTTGTAGAAGTCAACTTCTTCCGGCATTGATTCGTTGAATGCCATGCGACCAGCAGATGTAAGGATATATCTGTCCTCAGGATTGCTGTCCTTGTTTACGCACTTGCCAAGAATATTCTTGTGGATCTTGATTTCTGCCTGCCAGTCAATTGAACCTGAAGAAGCAGCAAGACGAACTTCGTCTGCAGAAGAGAAGAACTTTCCAGTTCCCTTTGCTTCAGGTTTGATTGATGTCATGTAGTAGATACCGAGAACCATGTCCTGTGATGGAGCCACGATTGTGTTTCCGTTTGCAGGGTCAAGAAGGTTTCTTGCTGAAAGCATCAATGTCCAGCATTCCATCTGTGCAGCCTGTGTAAGAGGAACGTGGATGGCCATCTGGTCACCATCGAAGTCGGCATTGAAAGCCTTACATGCGAGTGGGTGAAGCTTGAGGGCCTTTCCAGGAACAAGAACAGGTTCAAATGCCTGGATACCAAGGCGGTGGAGGGTCGGAGCACGGTTAAGCATGACCGGATGTTCGCGAACTACTTCGTCAAGGATATTGAATACGGCTTCGTCTTCGCTTTCTACGAGAGATCTTGCCTTCTTGATGTTGAATACGATTCCGTTGTCGACAAGCTTCTTCATGATGAAAGGCTTGAAGAGTTCAAGAGCCATCTTTTCAGGAAGACCGCACTGCCAGAGCTTGAGTTCCGGACCGACAACGATTACGGAACGACCAGAGTAGTCTACGCGCTTACCGAGGAGGTTCTGGCGGAAACGACCCTGCTTACCCTTAAGCATGTCGGAGATTGACTTGAGCGGACGGTTTGCAGCTCCCTTGAGAACACGCTGCTTGCGCTTTGAGTTGTCAAAGAGCGAATCAACAGCTTCCTGGAGCATGCGCTTTTCGTTGCGGATGATGATATCCGGAGCAGAAAGTCCCTGAAGTTTCTTGAGACGGTTGTTTCTATTGATGACACGACGATAAAGGTCGTTGAGGTCAGATGTTGCAAAACGTCCACCATCAAGCTGAACCATTGGACGAAGATCAGGCGGAATTACAGGAATCACGTCAAGGATCATCCATGATGGCTTGTTGTCAGAGCTGCGGAAATTCTCAACGATTTCAATTCTCTTGAGAAGACGCTTGTCTGATTTTGGCCCCTTCTCAATCATCTTTGCACGAAGTTCTGCAGAGAGAGCATCGAGGTCGATTGTTTCAAGAAGAGTCTTGATGGCTTCAGCACCCATACCGGCTGTGAAAGATCCGCCATAGCGTTCTTCTGCTGCCTGATATTCATCTTCTGTGAGAAGGTCATTCTTTTTAAGGTCTGTGTCACCCGGTTCAATGACGATATACTTTTCGTAGTACAGGATTGAACGGAGATGAGCAACAGGGAGATCAAGAAGAAGACCCATACGGCTAGGAACTGAGTGATAGTACCAGATGTGGCTTACCGGAGCTGCAAGATCAATGTGACCTGTACGTTCACGGCGAACCTTGAAATGAGTAACTTCAACACCACAGCGGTCACAGACAACACCCTTGTAACGGATGCTCTTGAATTTACCGCAGTAACATTCCCATTCCTTTGTAGTACCGAAGATCTTTTCACAGAAGAGACCTTCCCTCTCCGGACGGAGAGTACGGTAATTGATTGTCTCAGGCTTTTTTACTTCGCCGTAAGACCATGAACGGATATTTTCCGGTGAGGCAAGTTTGATTTTAAGACTTGAAAAATCCTGAATATCACGCATTTTCGTTACCCTCCTTATCGAATCCTGAACCTACCTTGTCGATAAGTTCCTGGTCACGTTCCGTAAGAGCAATCTGCTTGCCCTTGTCATCATAAATTGTAAAATCCAATGCAAGACCGCGAAGTTCCTGAACCATGACGTTGAATGATTCCGGTACACCGATTGGTGCTGCCGGTTCACCCTTGACGATTGATTCGTAAACCTTTGAACGGCCGTTCATATCATCGGATTTGATTGTCATCATTTCCTGAAGTGTATTTGCTGCACCGTAAGCTTCCAGAGCCCAAACTTCCATTTCTCCGAGACGCTGACCACCGAACTGAGCCTTACCACCAAGTGGCTGCTGAGTAACGAGTGAGTAAGGTCCTGTTGAACGTGCATGCATCTTATCATCAACAAGGTGATGGAGCTTCATGAAGTATGTACATCCAACGAAAATCGGATTGAGGAATGGTTCACCTGTGAAACCGTCATGAACGATCTGCTTACAGTCTGGAGAAAGACCTGCTTCAACAAGTTTTTCTGCGATCTGTTCCTGACTTGGTGTCTGGAATGCTGGTGATGAGTACCATTCATCAAGGAAGTGTCCTGCGATACCAAGTTCGTTTTCCATAACCTGACCGATGTTCATACGAGATGGAACACCAAGCGGGTTAAGACAGATGTCAAGTGGAGTTCCGTCTTCAAGGTATGGCATGTCTTCTACCGGGAGAATACGTGCTACAACACCCTTGTTTCCGTGGCGTCCGGCCATCTTGTCACCGACAACGAGCTTACGCTTTTCAGCGATGATGACCTTTACCTTCTCATCGACACCTGGCTGGAGTTCATCACCTTCAGATCTCTTGAGACGCTGAATGTTGATGACAACACCCTGTGAACCATGTGGAAGCTTGAGCGAAGAATCACGTACTTCCTTGGCCTTTTCACCGAAGATCGAATTGAGGAGCTTGAATTCTGGAGTTGTTTCAGTTTCACTCTTTGGAGTTACCTTACCGACAAGAATATCTCCGGAACGAACCTTTGCACCGATACGAACGATACCTTCAGAATCAAGATTGTCAAGAATCTTTTCCGATGTATTAGGAATGTCGCGGGTAATGCGCTCTGGTCCAAGCTTTGTCTCACGGATCTCAACTTCGAATTCATGGATATGCATTGATGTATACATATCTTCCTTTACTACGCGCTGAGAAATGAGAACAGCGTCTTCGTAGTTGTAACCGTTCCATGGTACGAAACCAACAAGGAGGTTGCGTCCAAGAGCAAGTTCTCCGTTGAATGTAGCTGGTCCGTCAGCGAGAACAGTTCCTGCTTCTACCTTTTCACCAACCTGAACTACAGGGCGCTGGTGGTTGCATGTATCCGAGTTGTTCTTCTGGTACTTGAGGAGTGGATACTCATCAATCTGGCCACGAACACCTTCCGGCTTAACCTTGATAAGGTCTGATTCTACCCATACAACTTCACCTGCACGGCGTGCCTTGATAAGAACACCTGAGTCGTAGGCTGTCTTGCGTTCCATACCGGTACCAACATGTGGTGGCTCCGGGAAAAGAAGAGGAACTGCCTGGCGCTGCATGTTACAACCCATGAGGGCACGGTTGGCGTCATCATGTTCAAGGAATGGAACAAGAGATGCTGAAACGGAAATAACCTGACGTGGAGAAACGTCCATGTACTGGATGTCCTTTGGCGAGCGGCTTGAATAGTCACCGTGATGGCGGCAGGAAACAAGATCAGTTGGGAATGAACCGTCTTTCTTCATTCCTTCTGTTACCTGACCGATGTAGTACTTGTCTTCATCATCCGGATCAAGATACCTGACTTCATTTGTTGCCTTTCCGTTTTCAACCTTGCGGTATGGTTCCTCGAGGAAGCCGTAGTCATTGACCTTTGTAAAGATGGCAAGGGAAACGATCAAACCGATGTTTGGTCCTTCAGGAGTTTCGATAGGACACATGCGTCCATAGTGAGTATAGTGTACGTCACGAACTTCGAAACCTGCGCGGTCACGTGAAAGACCACCTGGACCAAGGGCAGACATACGGCGCTTGTGAGTAAGTTCAGCAAGCGGATTACACTGATCCATGAACTGAGAAAGCTGGCTTGATCCGTAGAATTCGCGGATAGCCGACTGCAAAGGTTTGATTGAAATAAGGTCAGCAGGCTTGAGGGTCTCTGTTTCCTTGAGGTTCATGCGTTCCTTTGCGATGCGCTCCATGCGTGCAAATGCTGTCTTGAACTGTGTAGTAAGAAGTTCTCCTACGGAACGAACACGACGGCGGCCAAGATGGTCGATATCGTCTGTGCTTTCCGCACGGATGTAAACCTCAATGAGGTGCTTCATTGTCTTGATTATGTCGTCCTTTGTAAGAGTAAGGTCTTCTACAGGATTTTCATATTCAAATTTCTTGTTGAGCTTGTAGCGTCCTACGCGACCGAGGTCATAACGGCGGATGCTGAAGAACATTGTTGTAAGGTCGCGTTCTGCAGCCTCGATGGTGATTGGTTCACCAGGCATGAGAACCTGATATACCTTGGAAAGACATTCTTCCTTTGTTGGCTCGTCAGGATTTGCTGAACCATCTTTTGAGAATGTGATCTCTTCCTTCTCAAAACAGTTGACGATCATTTCACTGTCAAGAGAAAGGTTCTTTTCATCCTTGTTGTTTACGTTCTTCTTTGTATTGAGCTTAATTACGCAGATTTCCTTGATGTTATGTGCAACAAGGTCATCGAGATCATGCGGATGAAGTTTGTCACCTGCACGGAAGAGTTTCTTTTCTTCTCCTGTCTCGTCATCCTTGATCAAAACAGGCTTTGCGAGAATCTTACCTGCAAGTTCCTCACGCTTTTCTGCATCTGAAGGAATCTTTACATCTTCTGTTAGATAGAAGCAGTTGATGATTTCTTCACGTGTTGAATATCCAAGTGCGCGAAGGAAGATTGTACCGAGAATCTTCTTCTTGCGGTCGATCTTTGCGTAAATGAGTTCTTTTTTCTGGTCGATTTCAAATTCAAGCCATGATCCACGGTATGGAATGATACGGCTTGAAAGTACACCCTTTTCATTCTGGAAAATAACTCCAGGCGAACGGTGGATCTGGGAAACTACTACGCGTTCTGCACCATTGATGATGAATGTTCCGCGGTCTGTCATAAGTGGAATGTCTCCCATGAAGACATTGCGTTCCATGACAAGACCAGTTTCCTTGAAGTGGAGGTTTATGATTGCCTTAAGTGCAACTGTATAGGAAGCGCCCTTGTTCTTGCATTCAAGTTCTGAAAATTTTGTGTTCTTGAAGTCGATCTCATAGTGGTCGAATTCAAGAGCCATGCTTCCGTCCGGGCTCTCGATTGGGAATGTTGAAGTGAATACTTCCTGAAGACCCTGATTTAAAAGTGGTTCACCTTTTTCAAGTCTTTCACGCTGGATAAACTGTTCGAAAGATGAAAGCTGAATGTCGATAAGGTTCGGCAATTCCATGAAATCCTGGATGTCTTTGCCGATGTACTTACGGTTTATTGTCTTGCTTTTTGCAAACATTCATTTCCCCTGTGTTACTGAAAGGTTTGGTACAGCCGGAACCGCTACAAGAAAAGACTTTTCTCAGCACGAGATCCGATGTCCTTGAAGGAAACCTCAGTTCCTTAATCTGCCGTTTTATACGACAAAAGCTTCAGGGTAACTTTTGCATCACCCTGAAGCTGAAATCACATATTAAAATGCAATCGATTTCTGGTTCAGGCTGCTTCTGTTGTACATCCATAAGCAACCTGAAAGTGCGGAAATCCTGATGTGGAATTTCCGACGACAAAAACAAAGTTCCTGTCTATTATTTCTTTGAAGCCTTACCACCGGCTGCAGCGATGTCAGCGATCATCTTGTCTGCATCTGCCTTTGATACGTTCTCCTTGAGAACTGCTGGAGCACCTTCAACGAGTGCCTTTGCTTCACCAAGTCCGAGACCTGTGATTGCGCGAACAGCCTTGATAACGTCGATCTTCTTGTCACCGAATGATTCAAGAGTAACTGTGAATTCTGTCTGTTCTTCTGCTGCTGCTCCACCTGCTGCTGGACCTGCTGCTGCAACTGCTACTGCTGCTGTAACACCAAACTTTTCTTCCATAGCCTTAACGAGGTCAGCTGCCTGCTGAACTGTCATTGCTGCGATTGCGTCCAAGATTTCTTCATTTGTAAGTGCCATAATTGTCTTCCTTTTGCCATAAAGGCATCTAATTTTGTTGCGGTGAGATCCTACGGATCTGCTTGCCCGCATACAGTATTTTTCTGCAGATAGTAATCAGCACATAGAAGCCTAACTGCAGTTTCTCAGATTCCCGTCAACGGGTCTGAAAATGTGTTGTTTTAGCGGCCGATTATTCAGCTGCTGGTGCTGGAGCTTCTGCGGCTGGAGCTGCTTCGGCTGCTGGTGCAGCTGCTGCTGGTCCTTCCTTTTCAAGCTTCTCAACATATGCCTGCAATGTAGCTGCGAGTTTCTGAGCAGGTCCATTGATAGCAGACATGAGCATAGCGATAAGCTGCTTCTTTCCAGGGAGCTTAGAAAGTGCTTCGATCTTTGCAGCATCGTATACTTCGTTTTCAACCCATGCACCCTTTACTACGAGTGATGGAGCTTCCTTGATGAAGTCAAAGAGGATCTTTGCAGATTCGTTTGCTTCATCCTTTATCATGGCGATTGCTGTTGGTCCTGAAAGGAACTGTGCAACATCGTCATTGTTCATTTCGCTGAATGCTACGCGTGCAAAGTTATTCTTGATAACCTTGATTGTTGCATCCTTTTCGCGAAGTGACTTACGGAGCTTTGTGATCTGTTCAACTGTAAGTCCGCGGTATTCAACAAAGATGAATTCCTTGTATTCACTAAGAATCTTCTTTGCTTCTTCAATAGCAGCTGTCTTAGCTGGCTGTGTCTTTCCAATGATAGCCATTATTCTGCCTCCTTGAAGTCAATCCATACACCAGGACCCATTGAAGAACTGATTGATACTGAGCGGATGAATCCAGCCTTTGCATCAACAGGCTTCTTCTTCTGAAGTTCAGATAGGAATGTGTCAACGTTTTCTGCAGTCTTTGCTGTGTCCATCGAAACCTTTCCTACTGGAATGTGTACAACACCTGTCTTGTCAGCGCGGAATTCTGTACGACCCTTCTTGAGTTCAGCAACAGCACCTGCGATGTCAGGAGTAACTGTACCTGTCTTTGGGTTAGGCATAAGACCCTTGCGTCCGAGAACCATACCAAGACGACCTACGTCCTTCATCATGTCTGGTGTAGCAACTGCAACGTCGAAATCGAGCCAGCCACCCTTAACTTTGTCAAGGTATTCTGGACCTGCATATGTAGCACCTGCATCGAGAGCTTCCTTTGCACGTTCTTCCTTACAGAATACGAGAACACGCTTTTCTGCTGTGAACTGGTGTGGGAACACGAGAGTATCACGAACAGTCTGGTTCTTCTCAAGCTTGAGTGTTACAGAAAGTTCAACTGTTTCGTCGAACTTAACGTAATGAAGATCCTTTACGAGCTGGCAAGCTGCTGGAACATCATAAGCCTTAGATGGATCATACTTTTTCAATGAATCCATGTATTTCTTTCCGTGTTTCATTTTAAGCCTCCACCTCTACACCCATACTGCGTGCAGTACCGGCGATGATTTTCTTTGCTGCTTCAAGATCGTTAGCGTTAAGATCAGGCAACTTCTGCTTTGCGATTTCTTCAACAGCCTGAGCAGAAATCTTTCCAACCTTGTCGCGGAGAGGATTTCCAGCACCCTTCTGAATGCCTGCTGCCTTCTTGATGAGAACAGCTGCTGGAGGTGTCTTGAGAATGAAAGTGAATGATTTATCCTGATAAACAGTGATAACAACAGGGATGATGAGTCCCTTTTCCATGTTCTTGGTGCGGTCATTGAATTCCTGTACGAATTTTGGTGCAGGAACACCGTGAGGTCCAAGAGCAGGGCCGATTGGAGGTGCAGGAGTAGCAGCGCCTGCAGGGCACTGTAACTTGATGTAAGTCTGTACCTTTTTTGTAGCCATAATATAGCTCCTTAAGAATTGGTGTGAATTCCCTTCCGTGCGGAAGAGATTCTAGCGAAGCACCTTTGTCCGACGGACTTGTACTTCTCCCAAATATTAAGAAAAAGATGAAAAACCTGGCGGTCAATCATCAATTACTTATCAAATATCAGGACACTTGTGTGTCAATTTATACGTCTATAGACGACAAAAGCCCGCAAAAGCAGGCTCATGTAATTTAGATTTTTTCAACCTGAAGAACATCAACTTCAACCGGTGTAACGCGACCAAAGATCTGAACGTTGACACGAAGTTTATTTCTTTCAGCCATAACTTCTTCGACTGTACCGCTGAAGGTTGCGAAGGGTCCCTCAGTAATCTTAACGTTGTCACCAATATCGTAAGACTGCTTTACGCGAACCGCTTTTTCACCCTTGAGCTCACCGGCAGCAAGAAGCATTCTCTTTGCCTCTTCTCCGGAAATAGGACGAGGTCTTTCAGACGGACTTGTTCCAACAAAACCAGTAACACCCTGAATACGGCGGATCTGTGAACAAACATCCTTCCATCCGATCTGTGGAAGATCCATTTCCACCATGATGTATCCAGGCAAGAGAAGGTTATTCTTTACGTGCTTCTTATTATTGCGAACTTCTGTGACTTCTTCAGTAGGAACTTTCACCTGAATAAGAACTGAGGAATCAATCTTGTTCTCTGCAATCATCTCTGAAAGGGTACGATTGATCTTCTGTTCGTAACCTGTATAGACATGAACGATATACCAGCTTCTTGCCATAAGATTTTCCTAAACTGAATTAGAATACTAACATGAGGCCTTTTGTGAAAAGCCAGTCAAGAAGACCAAGGATTATTGCAACAACAATTGTAGAGATGAAAACTACTTTTGTTGAAGAAAGAACATCACTGCGTGTAGGCCAAGTTACCTTTCTAAGTTCTCCAGCACATTCTTTTACAAACTTGATAATATTCTTCATCTTCATCCTCTATATGAAAAAATAACAGGCCAGGCAGGACTCGAACCCGCGACAACCGGTTTTGGAGACCGGGACTCTACCAACTGAGCTACTGACCTAAATTAATTTATATTGATATAAATTATTTAACCTTTGTTTCCTTGTGAAGGATTGACTTACGGCAGAATGGACAGTACTTAGCCTTTTCGAGCTTTCCTGTGATATTCTTGCGGTTCTTGTATGTTGTGTAGTTCTTGCGCTTACACTCTGTACACTGCAAAGCGATGATTTCAACAGCAGTCTTCTTCTTGCTTCCCATTTTATTTACTCCTAAAAATTCTTTCTCATAGCTCCCAAGCGGAATCGGACCGCTGACCTCATCGTTACCAACGATGTGCTCTACCGACTGAGCTATAAGAGCGTAAACGGGCATACAATAATCCCGTAAAATATGAATGTTTGCAAAATATATATTAACAGAAAAATTAAGTCAATAAGAATTCACCGAATTCAAGCCAAATTCGCAGATGAATTTTGCAAATTCGCAAGAATTCGGAAGAATTCACCGGTTTTCCTACTGCTCGTTCTGAAGAACAGTGGTATGTGGCGGAACTGACCCGGTTATCCACGTATTTCCGCCGATGACACAGCCTTCTCCAATGACAGTAGAACCACCAAGGATGGTTGCATTGGCATAGATCGTCACATTATCTTCGATGGTAGGATGACGCTTCTTGTTCATCAGCTCCTTTTTTACGCTCATGGCACCAAGAGTCACGCCCTGGTAAATCTTTACATTGTTCCCGATTATGCAGCTTTCACCGATGACAACACCTGTTCCATGGTCGATGAAAAAACTTTCCCCTATGGATGCCCCAGGATTGATGTCGATTCCAGTACGGCTATGGGCATGTTCGCTCATGATGCGTGGAATGACAGGAATTCCGTTTCTGCAGAGGAAATTGGCGATCCTGTACACCGTAATGGCCTCAAGACCAGGGTAGGAAATGATGACTTCCTCATTCGACTTTGCCGCAGGATCACCCGCATTGGCGGCCTGAACGTCAAGACCGATCTTTCTTCGGATCTCAGGAACCTCCTCTATGAGCGCAAGGGCTGCCTTTTCCGCAAGGTCAAAGCAATGGGACTGCTCGATCTTGCTGTCCTGAATGACAAACATCAGGGCTTTCTTTATTTCCCTTGTAAGCATGGAAAGTATGCGGTTGACGCGCTCTCCTGTAACAAAACGGAGTGTTGCCGAATCAAGCTCCTCTGCTGTCCTGTAGCCCGGAAAAATAAGACACTGAAGGTCTCTCAGAACGGAAATCACATTCTCCCTGTTTGGGAAACTGCTGGACTCCTCAAGGTTTATTCCACCATATTTTTCATAAGAATCAAGAATTCCCTGAACTGCACTGTCGATAGTTGTATTCATCAGAAGTCTCCCTTTTCAATTGGCTATTGAAAACATGCCACTAATATAGCAAAAAACGCAGACAAAAAAAATAGCAGCACCAGAAAAATTCCGGCACTGCTACGTCCGATTACTCGGACATCGGAGAGAGTTTATCAGCTCTTTTACAAGCCACGTTTAATATAAAAAACAAAACCCCTGTAAGTCAATACAAAATTAACACTTTTTTAACATTTTTATCAGTGATGGAAAAGTCTGATTCCGTTGAAAGCCATCACCATGTTGTACCTGTTGGCACATTCGATTACATTGTCGTCACGGACACTTCCGCCAGGCTGGGCGATCACCTTTACACCGCTACGGTGAGCACGCTCGATGTTGTCGCCAAACGGGAAGAAAGCATCCGAACCGAGGGCAACATCAGTATTCTTTGCGATCCATGCCTTTCGCTCCTCACGGGTGAATACGGCAGGCTTTGTATTGAAGAAATTCTGCCAGACACCTTCCGCAAGCACGTCATCGTAATCATCGCTTGTATATACGTCGATGGTGTTGTCACGGTCAGAACGCTTGATGTCTGCCTTGAAATCAAGGGAAAGAACCTGAGGAGCCTGACGGAGCCACCACTTGTCTGCCTTGTCACCTGCAAGACGTGTACAATGGACGCGGGACTGCTGGCCGGCACCAATACCGATAGCCTGACCGTCCTTTACGTAGCATACACTGTTCGACTGTGTATATTTGAGGACAATGAGCGAGATGATCAGGTTGTCCTTGTCTTCCTTGGAAAGCTCCTTGTTGTCTGTGACGATGTTTGAAAGGGCATTTTCATCAAGCTTGATGAAGTTGTGGCCCTGCTCGAAAGTCACACCGAAAACCTGCTTCTTTTCTGTCTCCGCAGGAACGTAGTCTGGATCGATCTTGAGGACGCAGTATCCGCCCTTTTTCTTTGCCTTGAGGATCTCAAGGGCTTCGTCATCATAATCAGGAGCGATGATTCCGTCTGAAACTTCCTTCTTGATGAGAAGTGCAGTCGCCTTGTCGCATTTGTCGGAAAGGGAAATGAAATCACCAAATGAAGACATGCGGTCGGCACCACGGGCACGGGCATAGGCGCATGCAAGAGGTGTAAGTTCCACATCATCCGTATAATAGATTTTCTTGAGTGTGTCGCTCAAAGGACGTCCGATGGCAGCTCCAGCAGGAGAAACATGCTTGAAAGAAGTTGCAGCAGGCATTCCTGTGGCTTCCTTGAGTTCCTTTACAAGCTGCCAGCCGTTGAGGGCATCAAGAAGATTGATAAAACCTGGTTTTCCGTTCAGCACTGTAAAAGGAAGATCTCCATTTTCCATAAAAACTTTTGATGGCTTCTGGTTAGGATTGCAGCCATACTTGAGTTCCATTTCTTTCATAGCAATTACTCCAAAAAAAGGTTGTTGTTTATGCACATAAAATACAGGATTCTCACCTGTTATGCAATTTGTCCGCAAAAAAACTAAAGAGAAATCTCCATCATGCCGAAAATAAAATCGGATTGTTCTGCAAAGAAATGGAGATAATTGAGTTTTTCAACAATAAAAATCTGCGTTTGTTTGACAAGCATATTGAATTGATATATCTTTTAATTTGTATATAAAGAGTAAAGCCTCTGGAGACTGTACTTTGGAGTGGAGAATTTTATGAATAGCAACGATTTGGTTCCTGGATTCAACGAAGAAAAAGATGACAGCCTTAAAATTTCTCTTGAAAGGGTAGAAGGTGTAGAGGGTTCTATTCTTGTTATCCTCAACGGCTACATCGACACATATAATTCCGTATATTTTCAGAAGCAGGTAAACAAGATTGTAAGTTCCGGCTTCGTGAACATCATCTTCAACTGCTCAAACCTCAATTACGTATCATCAACTGGAATCGGTTCATTCACCGCATTCCTCAAGCTGGTAAAGCCAAAGAACGGCGACATCGTTCTCCTCAGCATCCAGCCTAAGGTCTATGAAGTTTTCCAGCTTCTCGGTTTCAGCCAGTTCTTCAACATCAAGGAGACCATCGAAGACGCAGTGAACCACTTCAAGCAGGACAACACTGCAACCACATCTTCCGTATTCCCGAAGATCTTCAGCTGCCCTGTATGTTCAAGAAAGCTCAAGGCTTCTAAAAGCGGAAGATTCAAGTGTTCGGACTGCAAGGCCATCCTTGCCATCGACCAGAGCGGAAACGTATTCCTGGGATAATCAGGCACATAACCATAGAAAACGGCGTCCTTCTTCAGGGCGCTTTTTTTTTGACACGAGGACATGACATGAATTTAGACAACATCGTAATCGTACTGGACAGACCGGAGGAACCACGCAACATTGGAGCCGTATGCCGGGCCATGGCAAACAGCAACATCCATGAGCTGAGAATTGTCGGAAAAAAAGAAGAAATAGATATTGAAAAAGTCCACGTACTTGCAATACATGCAGCCTATATTTTTGACAAAGCTGAATTCTATCAATCGATCACCGAAGCTACGGCAGACTGCGTATGCGCAGCCGGAACCACAAGACGCCGCGGAAAGAAACGAAAGGGAAAGCTTCTTTTGCCGGAAGAATTCGCCGTGACGGCAGACAAGATAACTACGGGCAGAAAAAACAGTCAGGGCGGAAAAGTAGCCGTTGTCTTTGGCAACGAGCGCACAGGCCTTGACGACAATGAAATCCTTGAATGCACCATGGGGGTCACAATTCCGTCAAGCGATGAGTTCGGTTCCATGAACCTGAGCCACGCGGTGCAGATCATGTGCTACACACTTTTCAGATACGACGGAAAAGGAAAAACAGGATATACACCGATCGACAGAAAAAGGCTGAAGTCTACGGTCACCCTCATCGCAGATAACCTTCAGAAAATCGGTTTTTTCAAGGTAACCGGAAGAAGCGACATGGAACACTTCTGGCGTGACATCCTTTCAAGGGCTGCCTTAAGCGAAGGAGAAGCCCAGTACCTTGAGAAAGTCTTTGACAAGGCATCCGGGCTTGCTTCAAAAAAATGAATGAAGGGAATGTACAATAAGTAATCATGCTAGGGTCATTGCATATGGCGGCGGAGCTTCCATAAAGCCGCAATGTCGAAATGCCCGATACCACTATATGTGGTGGTTTCGACTAAGCTCAACCACCCTGGAATTACTTTTGGGACAATCCCATGTACCCCATCGGCACGAATCAGAAGATGATGTCTGACTTTTCTATGGTGTCACCTTCGCATAGAATCGCGGCCCGCTGGATGCAGAACATCAGCTGCCTTATGTTGCCGGGCCAGCTGTAGTTTTCCAGCATCGGCATGACCTGGGGAGATATCTTCTTTCCGTAATGGGATGCAAAATATTCCGCAAGGGGCCTTATCTCTTCCTTTCTTACCCTCAAAGGCGGAATTTTCACGATCAGTTTTGAAAGCCTCCAGTACAGCTGTTTCTTGAACTTATGTTCCCTGACCATTTTTTCAAGATCCGCATCTGTTGCAAAAATCAACCTGCACCTTACTCTGTGTTTCTTTGTTCCGCCTACATGGCAGTACTCCATGGAATCAAGGACTTCAAGAAGTTTCGCCTGGTTCTCGTAGGAAAGTTCCCCGATCTCATCAAGAAAAAGAGTTCCGTTGCCGGCGATCTCAAAGACACTTTTCTTGCTGTCCATGGCTCCTGTATAGGCTCCCTTGACGCTGCCAAAAAGTTCCGTCTCCATGAGGGTAGGAGAAAATGACGCAAGACTACGCGACTCAAAGGGACAGTCCTTCCTTGACGAAAGCCTATGGATTTTCAGCGCGCTGAAGCCTTTGCCGCAGCCGCTTTCACCAAGAAGCAGGACAGGCTCGTCAACAGCTGCATATTTCTCAAGATAATGACTGTAAGGTTTGTCCGATGGAGGTTCCCCAAAAGGCATGGGAAAATCTTCACGGATATCCAGAGTTCCGTCTGTAAAACTGAAAAGTTGATGGGCTGAAAGATAGGCTGGGAATTCCTTATCGGTAAAAATATAACTGCCGTCACTGCCCCGGAAAACAATGTCGTTTTTACTTTTACCGTCAATGATCAGATGACACGGATTTTTTCTTTCATCACAGAGAGAAAAAATCTCTTCAACCTGCCCTTGCGTAAGACAATCTGGATCAGCAATCACCGAAAAAAATTTCGACAGAGGAAACCTTGCAAGCGTGGCCTTGAAACTTTCAAAGGTCTCAGCCTGCAGCTTCAGGTTACCTGCGATTTTTCTGGAACATATCCAGAACAGCTCTTTGCTTTGGGAAATCAGACAAACTGAGTTTTCCATTATTCATGTTAGCTAATCTTCTTTCTTAAAAAGCCTGTTCCAGATGAGAAGGATTATATAGCACGAGTATGGGAAAATCAAAAAGAGTTTCAGCGGATTCTTGACCACTTCGCCCCAGATTTCATTTCCCTTTTCAAAAGTCTTTGGATCGACACGCTTGATTCTGCGGCCGAAAATTCCGACTGCATCGCGGTAATACATGAATATGCTTGTAGTGAATTTATCGCGGTTGTTGTAAGGCCAAAGTTCCCTGTTCTTTACACCTTCGCTTAAAAGCACAAGGGACGGACTTGATTTTCTTATGGCTTCGATTATTCCCTCTTCCGCAGCAGCCTTGTAATATCCTACATAGCGGCCCACAACACGAAGAGTCTTGAAAGTTTTCTTTACGTTTTTTTCTGCTTCCACAAGAGCCTTTTTTCTTCCGCCAAAAAGATAGAATGACTTGTAGCGGTTTTCAAGAAGCCCCAGAATGCTGATTGTCGCATCAAAAGGATTGTATCTGACCGGGACGGTTTTTTTAAGGAAGCGTGCGCCTTTCAGGATGCTCTTTGACACCGGCAGAACGAGATCCGCGTTTTTTACGCATTCTGAGAATTCATTTTTCCCGCGTGCCTTCATCAGATCCCAGATCGAAAGAAACACAATCTGAGAGGGACCTTTTTTCTCCATGAGCTCAAGAATAACTCCCTCAAGTTCCGTGCGCTGACAGACATCAACAGGCACTCCAAGAATATGAATACGCTGAACCGACATTTATGATTCCCCTTCCATCACCGTCTGAACCGCGGCGACACCATAAAGGGCCGCAGTCTCACAGCGAAGAATATTTGTTTTTATGTGAACGGCCGTAAAGCCAGATTTTCCAAGGATTTCTATTTCCTCAGGCGAAATTCCACCTTCCGCACCTATGGCAAGACAGATCCTTTTTGCTTCCGGTCCATCCATTAAAGCATGGCCGATCGAAACAGTTCCGTCGGAACGCTCATAAAGAACGACCGCTTTTTTTTCTTCACCGATCGAAGCATAAAGCTCACAGGCTTTTTCCACCGACATGGACGGCATGATCAACGTTTCAACCGGCGAGCCGCTTTGTTCCCTGGCTTCCGTAATGACACGCTGCCACCTGTCGTCACTGCCGTCCGTCTTTTTTCGGGCGGACTCGATGCTGCCTTTCTGACAGAACGCTCCCTCGACAGGAATTATCCTTGAGACTCCGCATTCCACTGCCTGGCGGATTATCAGATCCATCTTCGGAGGTTTTGCGACAAACTGGAAAAGCCACAGTTCGTAAGGGAAAAGATTCCCCTGGGCGGCCCTCGCATGGACTCCCCTGGATTGCGCGGCCATATCTCCGGCAACCTGAAGCATGATTTTCTTTACGCCGCGGTCAACTTTTGCAACCGTCATGGGCTGAAGAATTCCGCCTGGAAGACGCACGTCAATCATGTCACCTTCCTCTACCCTGAGCACGGAAGCAAGATAGCGGAACTTTTTTCCCTCGACACAGACGCATCCATTTTCAAGGGTCGAGTCTGAAACAAACTGCCTCATTTATTTAGCGTTGCCCGTAGAAGGTTCTTCATTTTTTGCCTTCTCGTCTTCTTCCAGCTGATCCCTGAGGGTCTTTGAATCTTTCAGAAGCTTTGCGAAATCCTTCTGGCCAAGAACGTCAATGGCGGCCTTGAGCTGGATATCATAGTCCAGGTCGTAAAGCATGGCCGGCTTTGTTCTTCCGACTTCATTGCGTATTATCTTGCGGAGGAATGATTCCTCAAGCCTGTATGTCTTTCTGAGCTGATTCGCATAGGTTGCGATCTGGGCTTCCGTCATGTCGGGATGGGATTCCACATATGTTGAGATCACATTGTCCTTCTCAAGCCTTTCCCATTCGGTTTTCTGTTCGTCCGTGAATTCAGGATAAAGAACTTCCAGGTCCGGTCTGATGCCGCGCTTGTCGATGTTGACGTCAAGCGGAGAATAATAGCGGGCTACCGTGATCTTGAATCCATCCTTGTTTACAAGACCGCTCGGAATCTGGACGCTGCCCTTTCCGTAGGATTTCTCACCCACAAGGTATGCTTTTTTTGTATCCTTGAGTGCCCCGGAAAGAATTTCGGAAGCACTTGCGCTTGCACGGTTGATGAGCACAACAACAGGAATGTTCTTTACGACAGTCTTTTCAGCTTTTGCATGGTAAACTGAATTTTCATAATCAAGTCTGCTTTTTGTCTGCACGATGACGCCGCTGTCGATGAATTTGTCAGCGATCTCGACTGCGGAAGCAAGAAGTCCGCCGCCGTTGTTTCTGAGGTCGACTATGAGTCCTGAATATTTCTTTTCTTTCCTGAAGGAATCAAGGGCATCCTGAACACGTTCCGCGGTATTCGTTGAGAATTCCGAGATGCGGATATAGCCGATGCCGCCGATCATGCCGAATTTCACAGTTGGATTTTCAATGAGGGCACGGACAAGGACACGGTCGAATTCCACGGTCTTGCGGCGGATTGTAACGGTCACGGTCTCGCCTATGGTGCCGCGGAGCATTCCAAGAACTTCATCCATGGTTATGGTGGAAGTATCCACTCCGTCAATCTTCACGATGAAATCCCCGGGCTGAATGCCTGCACGCGCACCGGGAGTGTCATCTATAGGCTGAACAACCTCGACGTAGGCTGGTTTGTCCTTTGTCGAAGTGGAAGGCTTTGTGATGGAAAGACCGACACCGCCGAAACTTCCCTGGGTCGTGTCGGAAATGTTGCGCCATTCACTTTTATCCATATACACGGAATAAGGATCATCAAGGGCACCCAGCATTCCGCGGAGGGCTCCCTCGTAAAGTATCTGGGGATCAACTTCCTCAACATAATTCTGCTGGATGAAATAATACAGCTGGTTGATTATGCCAAGATACTTGCTGTTCTGTACCTTAGTAGAATCCGCCGTGGCAGACTGCGACTGTGCAAAGCACTGGGAAGCAAATATTGAAAGGAAAAGCGCGTTTACAGTTACAAAAAAACATTTTCTGATGATCTTCATTTTTATGATAACCTCTGGTCCTTGTCTTTATTGGACATCTCAAACCCCTGCGTTTTCAGAGGCCCCCTTTTAAAATATGTCTTTACATTCTAGATGGTTTTGGTGGAATTTACAAGAAATTCGGAATCGAAGATTTTAAAAGGATGGACGAGTAAAAAAACGGCCAGAAGAAATCTGAGCGGGCGTATCACCATTTTTCAAAATTCTGTATCCATCATCTCCTATACCTTTGCTAGATGTTTTTTTTGTGTTAAAATCATCATTATGCAGATAATACCAGTAGCCAGCGGAAAAGGCGGAGTCGGAAAAAGTCTCCTGAGCGCAAACCTTGCCATCGCATTGGGTCAATCAGGCAAAAGGGTCCTTCTTGTTGACCTGGACCTTGGAGCTTCAAACCTCCATCTTGTACTTGGCCATCCAAACGCAAAGGAAGGCATCGGAACTTTCCTCACGGGTCAGTCAAAATTTGAGGACATAATCCATCAGACAGACTACATGAACGTCTCATTCATTGCCGGAGATGCTGAAATTCCAGGCCTCACATCATTGAAGGTAAGCCAGAAAAATGAGCTCATCAAAAGCTTCGGAAGAATGGAAGACAGATTTGACTATCTTATCCTTGACCTTGGAGCCGGAACCCACCTGACCATCCTGGACATGTTCCTCCTTTCACCACAGGGAATCATTGTCACTGCCCCTACTGTAACGGCAACACTCAACGGCTATCTGTTCCTGAAGAACGTAGTGTTCCGCATGATGTACAATACATTCAAGAAGGGCAGCCCTGCATACAACTACCTTGAGACATTGAAAAAAGATTCTGCCTCGCTGCAGCGTCTCTACATACCAAAACTCATTGAAACGCTGGAGATGGAAGATCCTGAAGCCACGATGCTTTTCAAGCGCAGAATGAAGGAATTCCATCCGCGACTCGTGCTGAACATGATCGATGATCCAAAGGACTCGGAACGTGCCCAGAGAATCCGCCGTTCGTGCCAGCAGTACCTGGACCTGGAACTGGAGCACCTTGGCGTGATTTACCGTGACACTTTCCAGGACAAGGCCCTGGCATCAAGACTTCCTGTCATTGTATACAAGCCTCAGTCAATCATCGCGCAGGCGGTGTTCCGTGTGGCTGAAAAAATCATCCAGTCCGAGACACTGAAATTTGACGACGACTACGACATGACACAGGCTTCCGAATCTTCATTTGAGATCGCGGCGGAAGAAGCAACTGATGACTTTGGCCAGAAGATGGCTTACATTGAAGAACTCGCCGGAACCGGTGCCCTTACCCCTGGTGAACTTGCCGAAACCCTCAGGCAGCAGCAGTATGAACTTACAGCCCTCAAGAACGAAAACAACCTTCTTAAGAAAAAACTTCTCGAGGCCGCAGCACAGGGATTCAAGGTCTGAATCTTAAACTAAAATTGAAGGGACACTGTAACGGTGTTTCCTCAATTTTTATATATTTTTATTTGGATTATAAAATGAGCAATTTTCTTTACATCAACTATCCGGCCTGGATCAAACCGGAGATTTTTCCTGGAGTTCCATTGCTTGGACTCATACGCTGGTACGGCCTCATGTACATCATCGCCTTTTCCGGAGCCTTCATCATACTGAAGAAACAGCTCAGGGAAGGTGCATTCGACACCCTGGACAAAAAGGCTACGGAAGACGACATATTCAGCTTCATAGCCTTCGGAATCGTTTTCCTTCTTCTTGGAGCCAGAATTTTTTCCACTCTGGTCTATGACACAAGCGGACTTTACTGGAAAAAACCATGGCTCATTTTCTGGCCTTTTGACACCGTGACAAAAAAATTCACAGGCCTTGCTGGAATGAGCTACCACGGCGGATTCCTTGGCGGACTGCTTGGACTGATCATATGGTGCAGGGTCCACAAAAAACCTTTCTGGCAGTGGACGGACGCCATGTCTGTTGCCATTCCCCTTGGATATACATTCGGCCGCCTTGGAAACTTTCTGAACGGAGAGCTTTACGGCAGAATCACGACAATGCCATGGGGTGTCGTTTTCCCAAGGGCTGAGAAATTCTCATCGAGCCTTGACTGGGTTCAGTCTTTTGCGGCGGAAATCGGAATGAACATTGACGGACTCAGGCTTGCAAACCTGCCCCGCCATCCAAGCCAGCTTTACGAATCTTTCTTTGAAGGAATCTTCCTTTTCATCGTGCTCTGGAATCTGCGAAAGGTAAAGAAATTCCATGGATTCCTTACAGGATGCTATACCCTCGGATACGGAATGGTAAGGTTTGTGATTGAATACTTCCGCGAGCCGGACGCTGACATCGGTTACAGGATTTCATCAGATGCAGGCGCAGCCCTTTACACAAACACTTCCCTGCTGAACATAAGCACGGGACAGATCCTGTGCTTTCTCATGATCACAGGCGGAATAGCGATAATTGTGGGTACATGGCTTTTGAGCAAAAAGAAAGCATCGAAGCTGTCCCAAAAGTGATTTTTCCAGGATCCCTGAGCCCGTCATAGGATCCCTTACCACAGCCAGGATCCCTGAGTGGTCCCTGAGCTCGTCGAAGGGTCCGCACAATACAAAGCAAGCGCAGCAGGATGCTTCGACTACGCTCAGCAGTCCTGAAACACTAAGCAGTCCTGTATCGTCATAGGATCCCATACCATAGATTTTTCCATATGTGTTATACTGTGCTCATGACACCAATCGAAAAATACTACAACAAGCACAAAGAAGACCACAGGCTCACAACCCGCCACGGAATGGTTGAATACCTTGTATCCATGAAATACATCCATGATTTTCTGCCGCCGGGAAAAGAAGGTTTCAAGATTGCAGACATTGGGGCTGGGACAGGCCGCTACAGTGTCGCCCTGGCGAATGAAGGCTATGATGTGACTGCCGTGGAACTTGTAAAGCACAACCTGGACATCCTTGAAAGCAAGCACGCAAAAGTAAAATGCTGGCCGGGTGATGCCCGGGACCTTTCTTTTCTGCAGGACAATACATTTGATCTTACGGTCTTTTTTGGGCCTCTATACCATCTCCACGGTGACGCCGAACGGCTCAAGGCATTCAATGAGGTCAAGAGGATCACAAAACCAGGCGGAACTATCCTTGCAGCCTATGTGATGAACGATTACAGCGTCGTGACCTACTGCTTCCGTGAGGAAAGGATCAACGGCCTCATCGCCACAGGACACATAGATGAAAGCTTTCACGTGCAGCCATCGGAAGAGGAACTTTATGAATACGTAAGGCTTGAGGATGTGGACAGACTGAACCGTCTTGCGGGCCTTGAAAGGATCAAGGTCTTCTCACCGGACGGACCCAGCGACTACATGAGACGCGAGCTGAACGCCATGAGCGAGGAAAGCTTTGGCCATTTTGTGGAATACCAGATGCGCAATGCGGAACGAGCGGAACTTCTTGGAGCCGGAAGCCACCTGGTTGACGTGCTGAGAGTAAAAAAATGATTTCATAACTGACGCAGGACCCTTCGACGGGCTCAGGGATCCTGTATGAGGCGCTAGGACCCTCTAAAACGCTGCCAGGGCTGCTGAGCGCAGTCGAAGCACCTGGCATTGCTAAAGTTGCACACGGACCCTTCGACAGGCTCAGGGACCGCTCAGGGATCCTAGGGGATGCAGGGGGCTTGGACGGATGTCCCCGCTTGCTCTTTACTTTTCTGACAGTTGAATAACTTCTTCTAATGTCAAAT
>JAEDDW010000109.1 GCA_016293645.1 Treponema sp.
CCTTTTGATGTTGTCAGTGTTGCAGAAAAGATCAATAAACTTGAATCTGATGGAAAAAAGTATTCAATAATCGCGATTGCAGAAGGGGCCAAAACAAAGCAGGACGCACTTCTGTCAAAAAAAGAATACAAGGAAAAAATGGGAAATGTATCAATATCATTTCATCTTGCTTCCCAATTGAGGATGCTGTGCAATAAGGATGTCAGGATCTCCATTCCGGGCCACATCCAGCGCGGTGGGTCTCCATGCACTCAGGATAAGATACTTGCAAGCCGTTTAGGTGCAGCTGCGGCGGAATGCATTCTACAGGAAAAGTTTGGGACAATGGTTGCCATTGTAAATGATAAAATTGTTCCTGTTGAACTGAACAAGGTTGCCGGATTTACAAAGTATGTGGATGTTGAATCAGATGCAATAAAACAGGCAAAAGCACTTGGAATCAGCTTTGGTTAATAAGATGCATGTGGAAGAAAACATAGGATAATTATTACACAGCCGGAATATATGAAAAGCCCAAAAGAAATCAATGTTGACCAGAAATTGATGACACTTACAAAAGAAATTATTGAATTGACTGCCGAAAAAGACCAGCTTCCTCTGCTTGTCATAAAGGAACTGATTGATGATCCAGAAATTGAAGCCATTCAGAATTATGCAAACAATGTTTCTATTGTAAGGCTTGGATTCAATGACCATGGACCTGTTCATATGAGGACAGTTTGCAGGAATGCGCTTAAGATGCTGAAAATTCTTTCTTTGAGTGGAATAAGAACATCTCTTGAAGATGAACAGGATGGAAGTTTTTCTGATAGTGTGACGGCTGTAATTCTTGCAGGTTTCTTTCATGACTTTGGAATGACAATCGGACGTCAGGATCATGAACTGTATTCTGGAATCCTGTCGCAGCCGATCATCGATAGAATTCTTTTTGAATTTCTTCCTGAAAAAAAGGATTTGAACAGGCGTGTGATAATCAGATCCATGGCAATGGAAGGTATTCTTGGACACATGGGAACACGACGAATACATTCAATCGAAGCCGGATTGATTCTTGTTGCGGACGGTTGCGATATGACAAAAGGAAGGGCACGAATTCCGATGGAACTCAACACAAAACCAACCGTAGGTGACATCCATAAATATTCCGCAAACTCAATTGAAAAGGTTAAAATACATCAGGGGATTGAAAAACCCATCCAAATAGAAGTATTCATGAGCAGTGACGTAGGATTTTTCCAGATTGAAGAAGTTCTGATTCCAAAAATAAACTCATCACCTGCAAGAGATTTTGTTGAACTGTTTGCTGGCATTGAAGGAAAGGGATTGAAGAAGTATCTGTAGAAAAAGATCTTCTACTTTCATGATGTATTGCTATTACATTTCATCTCATATTAGACCATAGCTTTACGGAAAAAATTAAAAATTTATTCTATAATGGAGCAATGGAAAAATCCAAACTTCATGAATCCATTCAGAATAATTCTCAAATGACATTTGCCCGTAGCGGCGGAAATGGCGGCCAGAATGTAAACAAGGTGAACACTAAGGTTCATCTTGTGGTGCCGGTTACTGCTATTGGTGGAATTACGGAAGTTGAACGGAATCGTATTAGGTTGAAGCTTGCATCAATATTAAACAAGGATGATTGTCTTTTCTTGGATGTGGATGATGAAAGATATCAGGAGAGAAACAGAGAAATTGCCCTGGCAAGACTTGAAAACCGTATTGTTCAGGCGCTTGTCATTCCAAAGAGGCGAAGACCGACTAAGCCGACCAGAGCCAGCAAGGAACGAAAACTGAAACTGAAAAAAATCAGATCTGAAGTGAAGAAAAATAGACAGAAGCTATGGTAGGAGAAGATCAAGATTTTCCATAAATAGACAGAAAATTTTATAAAGGATTCATAATGACACACACAGAAAAAGCAGTAAATCATTTTTCGCAAAAGTTGCATTGTTCGCAGTCGGTGCTGGCATCCTTTTCTGATGAATGCGGTATATGTTGAAAAATGGACACCATCACAAATGAACAGCGCCATACAGTAATGTCTCACATCCGCGGAAAAAATACTTCCATCGAAAAGAAAATCCGTTCCGCACTGCACAGAGCTGGATTCCGTTTCCGAGTGTGTGACCGCCGTTATCCCGGTAGTCCAGATTTGGTTCTCCCTAGATACTATGCAGTAATCTTTATAAACGGATGCTTCTGGCATGCACACGAAAACTGCCAGTATTACAGAATGCCAAAATCAAATGTAGAATTCTGGCAGAAAAAGTTTACCCGCAACAAACAGCGCGACAAAGAAAACATCGCCAGATATCAGGACATGTGCTGGCGAATCTGCACCGTGTGGGAATGTGCACTCCGTGGAAAAAAGTCCCGTCAGAAAATCGAACAAATCACATCCCAAATCATCCAATGGCTCGACGAATCAGCAGATCCAGAGCTGGTGATAAGGGGATAGATTTTTGGTTGCTTACCTAGTTTCCTTCGGAGATTAACAGTTTTTCAATTTCAGGTAAAATAAGTTTATCAGCAGATAACCAATCCACCGAGTGTAAAGTTTCCTTATTCACCCACTTGGCTGCTTCATGTTCCAGAAGTTTCAGTTCTCCTGAAACAATGGTGCACAAAATGCAATGCATTGTCAGATGGAAAGTCGGGTAGTCATAATCTACAACGCCAAGTATTTTTTCAGCTTTTACTTCTGTTGCAAGTTCTTCACGGATTTCACGAACGATACACTGTTCTGGAGTTTCACCAGGTTCAAGTTTTCCGCCTGGAATTTCCCATCCTCCTTTGAAGTCGCCGTAACCGCGTTGAGTTGCAAAGATTTCAGGGCGAGAAGTTTCTGGATTTTTGCGCAGGATGATGGCGCCGGAGACGGTGATGGTTTTCATATTAATTTAGTTTACACTGCTTCCAAGAACTTTGCCATAATTGGCTTTTCAACTTCCCATTCAATGCTCATAGGCTTTTCACCTGTTGGAGTAATGTAATCTATATAACCAAAGCAGTAGAATGGGTTTGTGTTTCCGAATCCATCATTTTTAGTTTTACGTACAAAGAGAATGAATTTCTTACCGTTTTCTTTCTGATTTATGTATCTGCTTCCCGAACCTTTGATTGTATCCTTATTCTGGCTTTGCCAATGGAACTTGTATTCAGAAATAACATAATCCTTATACATACTTGTTGGTAAAAATTCTTTTTCAGACTTATTCAAAGTAACAAAAAAAAGTTCTGTGTTTTCATCAACAGGAACAATTCCACTTTGCTGTTGTTGTGTAAGATTATTCCATTTATTTATTTTCATATCAAATAATGTGAGAATCTCATTTCTGTTATAACATCCATAGGCTTCAATTCCAGGATCAACATCATCACATAAAGGTTCTGTGATATTTTCAAGATTATCAAGTTTGTATTCAACTAATTCTTTTATTTCTTTTACGAATAAAGGGTAGTCATTCAATTTTTTCAAAAGAGCTTTAAGTGAACTCATATCAGTTTCTGGTTCATTCTTATCTGCTTTTTTATAGAAAAGATTAAAACAGAAAATATAGAGATATTTTTCTTCTGTTCTATTTTTACAAACCAGATTTTCTTTTTCATCAATAATTTTCAAAATAAATCTTAAATAGAATGCACTGTTTAAATGAGTTAGCTTTGTCAGATTATTGGTAAGCAACTGAGTAATTTCATCTTCCGGATATGTAATCTTACCTGCAACTTTTAATAATGAAGTCCAGCAATTCTTTCCTTTATAAATTAATCGTACATCCTGATGGATATCGGTAATAAATTGACTTAAAGTTGGAATTGCCGTATAGCTTTGTATTGATTGAATCAGTTTATTCTTGGTGAAAATTGCAGCACTAATAGTTTGTAGAACATAATCACGGCCTTCTGTTCCATCATAATTGAACATCCAGGAGGTAATAAAACAAAGCCTTCAGTTATCTGTTTTTTTATATCGATTCCGCCATCGCCCTTTTTAAGTAAAGCTCTAAATCGACTTTCAAAATCAAACTTCTTATTAACGTGCGCAACAAAATCAAATACGTGAGGACTTCTTTTTCAGGACAAAGTCGTAAACCGCGACCAAGCTGCTGCAAAAAGATTGTCAAACTTTCAGTTGGACGAAGAAATAAAACTGTATCAACTTCAGGAATATCTACTCCTTCATTAAAAATATCTGCAACACAAAGATAATTAATTTCTCCACGGCGAAGCTTATTTACAACTTCCTTGCGTTTATCTTTTGCCTGTTCAGAATCGCCAGAAACTAAATAATCTACTTTTAATCCAGATAGGGAAAGACTTTCTGCGGCAAACTTTGCGTGTTCTTTATCAGTACAGAAACATAAAGCTTTTACTTTCTGCTCATCAGCTAAATAGTAATTAAGTGTTTTTATAATTAAAGCAGTACGCTGTTTTGTACAAAGACGAATCGATAATTCTGAATCAATATATTTTCCGCCTCTCCAAAGTTAGCATCATTCAAAACACTGCGATAAGTTTTTATAGATTGTTCAAGGATTTCTTTTCTGTGTGCAACAAACAAAAGTTTATGAGAGTTTTCCTTGTTACTAAAACGTCTGTAATCGAAGGCAGAAATAACAGTCTTTCCAGTTCCTGTTGCAGCGACAACAAGATTTTTATAATTGTTATTCTGTTCACGTTCTACCTGGATTTTATCAAGGATCTTTTTCTGATGAGGAAGAATACTGAATTGCTGAAGATGATCAAATGAGATTTCGCCTGTTTTTGCAAGTTTCAATTCTTTTCTTAGTTTATCTTCACCACCTGCTTTATACTCTTCAAAATCAGGATTATTCCAGTAAGTGTCAAAGGTTGCTTTGGCAGCATTGATGATATGTTCATTTTCTGCATTTGTAACACGGATATTCCATTCGAGTCCTTCTGTCTGTGCAGATTGTGAAAGATTAGAGGAACCTATATAAGCGGTGCTGCATCCTGAGTTACGAATGAAGATATACGATTTTGCATGAAGGCATTCTTTCTTTGTGTTGTAAGAAATACGAACTTCCGTATTTGGTAATTCTGCAATTCTTTGTACAGCTTTTGGTTCAGTAATTCCACAATAAGTTGTTGTGATAATTCTAAGCTTATGGCCAGGCTGATTGCAGAATTTTTTCAAATCTTCGTAGAT
>JAEDDW010000110.1 GCA_016293645.1 Treponema sp.
TGGGCGAAGCGAAACCGTCTGACACTGGTACTTCTTGTTTAGACCTCCGAAAAAACTACGGCTAATAGAGGTGGCGGCTCCTGGATAGCGTGTCTGTTATGACTGTCAATAGTTGAAATAAGGGAAAAGGAGAAATGGCATCATGAGTGCCTTGGGGTGTTGTGTGCGTCTTGCCACTCCGTGTTCTCCTCGTAGAGACTTTCATCGGCTGGAGGCTGCAAGAGACAACCCTCGTCATCATAGACAGGAGGCGGCAGAAGTTCAACATAAGGTGTCTCTTCGCCTTGGTTGTAATCATCTTCTGACGGCTGTCCAACCTCATACTCAAAATAGGTATCACCTTTCTCTTCCCTTTGTTTGAAGTCTTGTGGTATCGGAGAAGGATCTGAAAGTCCGTCCCCGATGACATGAGAATTAACGAAAGGGGAAGAAGTATTATAAGAGGCAGGAACATGGGGCTGCTGAATGTCGGCAGTGGCAGGAATGACACTGCTGTCTTTCTGCTGCCCTGTGCCATTGGAGAGATTGCCTCCCGAAGAGTAAACGGTTTCGGATGGGACATCGGACACCAATTTCTCTTGGGTGGCGGAAGTCACGGCTTGACGGTTATAGAAAGGGTTCTTGATGGCTTCCTTGATGCCGTCAACGTACCAGAAGGCGATGCAGAGTATAGTATGGATGGAGGTGCGGTTGTTCCTCTCGGTTGAGAGAATACCCACCTGATTGAACAGTTCCACCACCTTTGCCGCTGTCTTGCGGTCACACTTCCAAAGGGCAGACAACTCAACGGTTGAGATGGCAAACTGCCCGATGGAGAGTGAAGCGGAGAAGCCTGTCTTCTGATAAACACTCGGCTTGATGGAAGCCATTGATACAAAAGTGTCGAAGGCGGTCATGCGGTGGAAGCCCTGCCTGTCATCCTTCAAGAAATCGAGCTGCTCCTTGGTCAGCAGGATTCCGTATTTTATGCTTTGGTTACTCATCTTGAAAAACTGATTATTAGTGAAACGGATTACTCAGCAAAGAGAAAATGAATGTTTATTCTTTTTCCCTTTCGTAAAAAAGTAGATTCCGTGGTTCTATTGTCCATCATGTCATTCTTCTCCATTGGGTAATCTCTCATCCTTGTCCCTCTTCATGGAGGAAGGCTTGTTCTTCTTGCTCTTCTGCAACATTGCCAGATGAGCCTCGAAGTCTGCCTGTTCCTCCTGGGTCGGTTCGTAGGGCTTGTCCCAAGAGCCACCTGACTCAATCCATTTTATCAGCTGGTCTTTGAAGAAATAAAGCGTGTTGCCTCTCTTGTAGAAAGGGATGCGCCTCTCGGATGTGTAAGCATAGAGCGAAGAGACCTTCTTTCGGACAAAGGCACTTGCCTCTCTGATGTCCATAAGAACATGGTTATCCTCGTTCGGAGCATTGCCGATTCTCTGACCAATGTCATCAAGACGAGTCATCATCGTATTGACCTTCGTCAGAAGTTCGCCAACTGCGCTGGGCAGTTGGTCGAACGATAGTGATTTGTTATCTTCCATTTGTTATCCTGATTATGTTATTCACTTATGTCTGGTCACTCTCTGCCTTGGTTGGCATTTTGAGCGAGATACGTTCTGCCGCATCACGTTTGAGTTCGTCCACCACATCGGCATACACCTGAGTAGTGGCAAGATTGCTATGGGTAAGCAGCTTGCTCACGGTGTAGATGTCCGTTCCCTCTGCCAACTGCAAGGTGGCAAAGGTATGACGGAAGCAGTGGAAGGTGATGTGTTTCTCGATGCCGGAAGCCTTTATCCACGGTTTGAGATACAATGCCACTGTACTGTTCGTGAGGTTCTTGAACACCTGTCCTGTGCCTCGCTCACCACAGAGCTGCAGAGCCTCTTCGCTGATAGGCAGGATTGCAGCGGTGGAAGTCTTCTTTGTGATAATGTCCATTCCCCAGCCGCCATCAGCCAACTTGACGATGTTCTCCCACTGGAGTCTGATGCAGTCAGAGAGGCGAAGACCAGTGAGGCAGGAGAAGAGACCTGCACGGCGAAGGACATCACTCTTGCAAGGAGTCTGAGACAACTGCAACAACTCTTCCTTGGTGAGGAACTGCCGCTTGTTGCCATGAGCCTTTGCACGCACAAGTTTCTTGGCAATGTTCTCTTTGAGCAGTCCGTCTTCGTAAGCAATGGCAAGGATGCACTTCAACTTGGTAAGGTTGTTGTTGGCAGTCGTACCCATCATGCGTTTGCCATTGTGCATACAGGCATCCGACAGCAGGTAGTCAAGAAACCCCTGGCAGTACGGAACTGTAAGGTCACAGAAACGACACTCACCATGGGTGTAGTTGTGGAAGTGCATGTAGGCGGTAGCCCAGTTCTGGCTGCTGCCACGTTCAATCATGAGATTCTTGAAGTATTCCAAGAAACTCTCCTTGCCCTTGTTGCGGTCGAGGAAGCCATATTCCTCATTGATGATGGACTCAGTCCTGCGGCACTTGATGATTTCCGCTTTCTGAATCATACTTTTGTTGTACTCCTGCTGAAAGCGTTCAACAGGGTTGGTGTAGATGTAAAGACCAAGGTACTCCCTGCGTGAGAGCTTGCCTGTCTTCGGGTTGCGGACTGGAGGATAGAAATCCAAATAGAGGGAAGTCTGTCCGTTCTTGATAGGTCGTCTCCGCACGGTGACCTTTGTACAAATGTTTGTCATATTGTTACTGTTTTATTATTGTTTATGATATGTATCTGTGGATGCGAATAGCCATGGTCGCAACGCTTTAACTCTCAAATCCGATGCAAAGTTAGATTGCCGTGAAAAGAGAAAAGTAATGATGGCTTCAAATACTGTCTGAATTTAACCTGAATTTGCTTTTGAGTATGATTTTACGCTAAAAATCGGACTTAAATGGGGTTTCAGTAGCGCATTTTATCTTATATCCGTTTCTCTGCGTTTGGGGTTTGTTTCGACCGTCAATGATAGCAGTTTCAGACCATTTGCAACGGCATGGGTCGTATATGAGTTTGTTTCTCACTTCCGCTTTGCCTTGGTCGAAGTGCTGCTTTTCTCTGCCTTCTTGCGTGCAGCCTCCCAGTCTGCTTTCAGATAGTAGTTGGCTCTTCCGCCTTTGAACTTTCGGATTCTCACTCCATGAGTTTCTGCAAATCTGCGTACCTGTGTCTTGCCCAATCCGTAGAGCTTCATGATGTCGAAGCAGGTGTACCAGTCATCGGAAATGTTCTTTCCCTGTTCTTCATTATAAAGCCCGATGACCCTCTCTACATCTTCTTTCTTGAAGCATGTCGTACCCCATGCGTGGACTGATTGGAGTTGGTAGCGATTGCGGACTTCATAGAATCTGCCATACTTAATATCAAAGGTGCTCAACACCTCTGCCATCGTATAATGGGTGTCGTGGGTTACTCCATCAGGTGCTATTTCCCCAGCCTTGGGAGTCTTGCGACACTTTGCCAACTTATTGACTGAGCCTGTCTCGGCATCTTTCAACCTTTGTGCCTTCTTGGGAGTTGTCCCTTCTAACGATAGGGAAGAAGGGAGAACCACCTGATAACCTTGTTCCTTGGCTATTTCAAGGATGTCTTGCAAATAGATTCTTGTCATGCGCGTACCTAAATTTACGGCTCTGAGTCTGCCTTGGCGAATAAGGCTGCGTACTGTCTTGACGCTGATGCTTACTGCCAGTGCTGTTTCCTCTACGGACATCAGCACGATTGGAATGCGAGTTGTTGTATTCATTGTTACCGTTATTTTTTGAATTTTGCAGTGACTCATGGGGGATGGTCCTTGACGGAAACTTTTAAGAGGAAACAAGGGGAAATAAGAGGAAATAAGAACCCTCATTACGAACCGTGTGTCCCTCTGCCCATGGTACAACCGTGGTACAAAATTACTCTAAACGGATGAAACTCGCAATAGGCGGTTGGAGCGTTATGTTAATGAATATGTATTGAAAATGAGCATTTTATGACGCTTCTCTAAGTTTTGTTTGGAGTTCTTTTCGATGCGTTTTAGTCCATATGACATGCATGTGGAACGACTTGCCGCTGCCCGAAGGACCCAAACAAAAAAAGTTCGAGTTGTCGGTCAGCTTCTCCTTTCCCTCCTTTCCTGTGATGTCGATGGCTACGGGCACGCCCTGGCGGTCGGTATAGTAGATCTTCAGCGGGGTGTCCTCATTGTGAACGATGCGCTCCTTGTACATCAGGCAGGTGGCAGCATCGCCGAGGGTGAGGAATCGGTCGTAGTCGGCATTCATGCCATAGCAGTTGCCGGGGAAGGAGTTGACGAACAGCTCCAACTGGTTGTAGGCCCGCTTGCTGATATGGATGCCCATGCGCGAGAAGGAGTTTTCGAGATGGTTGGTGCATTTCTGTATGTCGGTGTCGCCGCTCACTGCCACCACGAGGTTGTAGTGGGTATAGACGAGCTGCTTGCTCTCACGGGCTATCACCTCCTGCACACGCTTGATGTCCTCCACAGCCATCAGGTTGCTGGGGTTGGGCATGGAGGCATGGCGGTTTTTCTTCTTGTCGAGCAGGGCAAGCTCACGCTTCTGGTTGGGCACGAACACCATCTGGTTGAACACCACGCAGTCGGCTCCGGGCACGCTATCGACGATGCTCACGAGGTCAACGGGCATACTGGTGTTGTTCACCTCGATATTGGCGTAGGGACGGATGACCGACGGCAGGTTGGCACAATCCACATCCACAAGGCTATACACCTTGCAGCGGCGGTCGCCCATGCCGATGGTCTCGTCATCGACCTTGAAGTTGGTCATCGACACCACCTTGTCACGGAAGTTCATGGAGAAGAAGCGGTCCACATACTCGTTAGTTTCTGTCTTGCCGAGGAAGCGGGACTTCACACCTGCATCCCTCAGTTGGTCGTGCACCTTGCGTATCTTCACCAAGAAGTCGCGCCATTTCTTGTTGTCGAACGACATCAGGCGGCTCTTCTTATTCTCCTGTGTGATGGTGAGGTAGCAGACGCTGTCAGTAAACGGTCTGCCGTTGAAATAGCGGAAGTAGCTCTCGCTCAGAAACTCATGATTAGTCGCACTCTCTTCCTTGAACGCCTTCCTCACAAACACATCCTGCTTGTGCATGGCATAGCCTTCGCCCAAGGTCTGGGCAAGGGCGGCGAAGAGGTGGGTGAACTCAT